>JAIFLS010000212.1 GCA_020048935.1 bacterium
TCCGAAGAAGTTTCATAAAAAGGACGCGGGGCTGGCCAGCATATTGCAAAATGTGTTACGCGCAAAGGCCGATGGTGTGTTGAGTCAATGCATTGGAGGATCGGAAGAATGAGTATTTCGAAAATCTCCGTGGTCATGGGTGTCTATAATGGTGCTGGGCGTTTAGCCGAGACCATTGAGAGCGTGCTGCGTCAGACGGCTGCGGACTTTGAGTTCATTATCGTCAACGATGGTTCGACGGATACGCAGGTCGGTACGATTCTAACGGATTATGCCCGTCGAGATTCCAGGATCAAGGTGATCTGTAAATCGAACGAGGGATTGACTCGTGCGCTGATCGATGGGTGTGCTGCGGCCAAGGGGAAGTTTATCGCCAGGATGGATAATGGCGATGTGATGCTGCCCAATCGGCTTGAAAAACAACGGGCGGTTTTAGATGCCTATCCTGAAGCCGTTCTGGTGACCTGCTGGACCGAGTACTGCGGTCCCGACTGGGAGCCTCTTTACACGGTACGCAATATCCCGCCTGAAGGCAGCTCAGAAAAGATTGGCTGGGTGCTGCCATTTCCTGATGATGGAGACAACCGCGAGCGACTGCTGGGACCGACTTCACACCCTTCTGTAATGATGCGGACTGAAGCCTATAGGAAAGCTGGAGGATATCGTGCACAGTTCTACTATGGGCAGGATTGGGATTTGTGGTACAGGCTTGCCGATATTGGTAGGTTTGCCGGTGTCCAGGAAGCGCTTTACCGCTGCCGGATTTTCCCGGATGGTATCTCGATGGGTAATGCAGAGCGACAGCGACAGATACATGCATGCTCGCGGGGGGCGTTTCTGGCGAGAAGACGGGGAGAGGATGAATCCCCGTTCCTTGTAAGCGCGGCATCAATTCTGCCTTGCGTGAAGAATGATAATCGGCGTGAAAAGAAGACATTGCCAGCGTCTCAAGTAGCCAACGGCTATTACTTCATCGGCGAGACGTTGCGGCTCAACCGGGATCAGCGCTGCAGGGGATATTTCTGGCAGGCACTCAGGCGATCCCCTTGTGACCTACGATGTTGGGTTCGGTTGGGACAATCCATTTCTATAGGCAAGGGCGCGTAATGGACGAACCCGCCAGACTGCCTTCTGGAAATCGCTTAAATGAAAATGATGCAGAGTCTGCGATCAGGCTCTCTGCAGTTATTCCAACGTATGGGCGTGATGCTGCCTTGGTCGATAGTATCCGATCCATGCTCGCACTGGCTGTGCCTGCGGATGAACTGCTGGTGATCGATCAGACGCCCGTGCATCATGCTGAAACAGAAGCCGAGCTTACCGCCTGGAATGCCGAAGGACGGATCGACTGGATTCGCCACCAGCCGCCGGGGGTGGTCGGCGCGATGAACCGGGGCCTGCGCGAGGCTAAAGGCGATATCGTGCTTTTCCTGGATGACGATATTGTGCCGCATGCAAGTCTGGTGGCGGCGCGTCTGGTGGCGGCGCACCGGCAGGCGCATGTTGAGCATCCGGATGCTTGGGCGATCGTAGGGCAGGTAATACAACCGGAAGATGCAGATGATAGGGGTGAGGGCGGAAAGCTGAAAGCTGAAATGGGAGCGGAAGTCTTGCGGGAGAGGGATGAAAGCGGAAAGCTGAAATCTGAAAAGGAAGCACAGAAGGACACAGAAAGGAAAATTGAAGACAGAAGACAGAAGACGGATGGCAGGGATCAGAGATCAGAGGTCAGAGGTCGGGTGGATAAATGCAGACTACAGGGCATTGAATCGCAGCTTTCAGGTTTCAACCCTGGACGGAACCCGCGTGGGTTGAGAATGTAATGGCGGGAAATCTCTCGGTTATACGTGACAAGGCACTCGGTATCGGCGGGTTTGACGAGAACTTTATTCCTCCGGTGTCCTACCGCTTTGAAACCGAATTCGCAAAGCGCATCATTGCCGCAGGGGGTCGAATACGGTTTGAGCCTGCAGCGTCGATCCGGCATTTGCGGGCGGCCCATGGCGGCACACGGTCGTTAGGTAGCCATCTGGCCAGCGCCTCCCCTTTGCACGGAGTGGGTGACTATTACTATGCGCTGCGCTGCGGAAAGGGTCTCGAGCGTGTTTGCTACATGCTGCGCCGCCCCTTCCGGGAGGTATGTACCAAGTTCCACTTACGGCATCCCTGGTGGATCCCGCTCAAGTTTATCGGCGAACTGCGGGCTCTGGTGCTGGCCTTGCGCCTGCATAGGAAGAGACTCAGACCACGGTCACTGATTCAGTTTGGGGTGCATTGATGCTGTTCTTCGTCATACCGTTGCGCGATTCCAGCACCACCTCCGACTGGCCCGGCGTTTGCCGCCTGCTGGAGCGCACCTTGGCTTCGGCGTGCGGACAGATCCACGATGATTTCCGGGTTTTGGTCGTTTGCCATAGCAATCCAGAAGGTGTCCATATTCCAGATCGCTGCGAATTTCTCAATGTTTCATTTCCACCACCATCCCTGCATCCTGACGAAGGCGGGGAAGTCCGCTTATTTCGCATGCATTCCGACAAGGGACGCAAGTTGTTGCGCGGTCTGGAGCGGGCTCGTTGCGTTCCGGATTCCTACGTGATGTTTCTTGATGCGGACGATCTCGTGAGCAATCGCCTATCTGGTTTCGTTTCAGAAAATGCAGGCGCGAACGGATGGTTTATCGAACGCGGTTACCGGATGGATGAGAATCTTCAACATGTGATGTTTTGGAGGCACCGTTTCTATGAGGAGTGCGGGTCTAGCTACCTGATCCGCTCAAGTCTGGCCCCGTTCCCTGAACGCTTGGATGATACGCTTGATTTGTCAGATTATTTTGTCCGGCGGTATGTGGGGCACGCCTATGTTCGAGAGGACTTGGCAAAGCGAGGAACTCCTCTTGACGCACTGCCGTTTTATGGTGCTGTGTATTCTTTCAACAGCCAGAACTTCTATGCAAGCGAATATCGGCGTGCCGATTCACCGTGGAGGAATATGGCTCGCTTGGTGTTCAAAGGGCGGTGGGTAACATCGGCATTGCGCCGGGAGTTTGGCATCCAACCTCTGCGGGATTGACATAATTGATTCAGGAACGGTAATAGAAAAGGGAGATAAGAATGAAGATGCAAACAAGAGCGCGGATAAAACAATTCATCGCGGTTCGTCCTGTCCTGCGCAGCCTTTATGGGGCAGCCCTGGTCTTGCGGTGGCGCAAGGAGTTCGAACGGATCGGATTTGTCGAGAGCCAGTTGCGGGGTGAATCCATAGACAGGTTCGGCATGCCTTTGCCTTGGCTGTCACCTTCGGTCCTGGGGTTGCTTGAAGCGCATGTGCCCGCCGGATTGTCGATCCTGGAATACGGGAGCGGGAATTCTACGTTGTGGTGGAGCAAGCGTGCGTCCCGCGTCGTAGCGGTGGAACATGACTCGGAATTCCACGCTCGCCTTGCTTCCCGCTTACCCGGCAACGTGGTCAGCATATTGGCTCCAGACTCACCAGATGGAGTCTATGAACAAGCACCCGCCCGTTTCGGACGCGTATTTGATGTTATTGTCATTGATGGGGCAAGGAGGGTGGAGTGTGCATGTGCTTGCTTGGCATTTCTCAATCCTCAAGGTGTCATCATTTTCGACAATGCAGATCGAAAGGATGTGAAGCCTGGCCTTGAATATCTACGGAAGCAAGGATTCCGTTCGATAGAGATTCCTGGTTTCTGTTCGCTTATTACCTGGTCCAATACAACGGCCATTTTCTATCGCGATGGGAATTGCCTAGGACTCTGAGTTTGCTCATGGGTGTAATAATTCATATTCAATCGAAAAAGAATGAGCTATAAGGCCAGCCCGTATCGCCTTGTTGCGATAGAAACCCATCCGATCCAGTACAAGGCGCCGTTGTTCCGGCGGCTGGCTCTGGAACCGGGACTGGACTTCCGTGTTGCGTATGCCATGCTCCCGGATGCCGACCAGCAAGGGGCGGGTTTTGGCGTGCCGTTCGCCTGGGATACCCCGCTGCTCGAAGGCTATCCCTATACGGTTCTGAAAAATGTCGCCCGGAATCCGGGAGTCACCCGGTTCAACGGTTGTGATACGCCGGAATTATATGATTTTCTGAAACGGGGAAGACCGGATGCCGTCCTGGTGAACGGCTGGGTCGTGAAGGCTTGCCTACAGGCGCTGTGGGCGTGCAGGCGGTTAGGCATCCCCTGCATGGTCCGCGGGGAGGCCAACCTGCTGCGACCCCGTGCGTGGTGGAAACATGTGTTGCATCGGCTGCTGCTCTCCCAATACAGCGCTTATCTGGCAATCGGCAAACTGCGTGGATAACGTTTGGTTTGCAGCAGAGGCTGCCAAACGTTCCGGTCGGCGACCCGAATTGCGCGACCGTTTCGGTATTCCGAGGGATGCGGTGGTCTTTCTCTTCTGTGGTAAATTGGAGTCTAAAAAGCATCCGATGGACGTACTGAAGGCACTGCAAACAATTTCAGCTTTCAGCTTTCAACCCTCAACCCTCGCTCCATTTCTCCTCGTCGCCGGCGACGGTCCCTTGCGTGCCGAATGCGAAACCTTTGCCGCTGCTCATAATCTTCCGGTACGGTTTACCGGCTTTTTAAATCAGTCCTCGCTACCGGATGCCTATGCCGCCGCCGACGTGCTGATGCTGCCGTCCGACGCAGGCGAAACCTGGGGGCTCGTGGTGAACGAGGCGATGGCCTCCGGCGTACGGCTGGCAGTTATAAGGATCTGGTGATCGAGGGCGAGACCGGATATGCTTTTGATTGCGGTAATACGGATGCATTAGCAGGGCTTTTGAACCACTACCGCATAAACGCGGCAGATGCCGCCCTGCACGGCGCGAATGCCGCTAGGCATATTCAGGATTACAGCATCGCCAAAACAGCGGAAGGTATAATGGATGCTTTACGGCAAATGCTGAAACGGGATTCGGAGGATCTGGCATGCTGATGTTGATGGTCGCATTGATCGCTGTCGGATGCCTTCTGGCCTGGAGCGACTGGCGCCGCGGAATCGCCATGGCCATCCTGATCGCGATGATTCAGGATCCGCTGCGCAAGATCATACCAGGAACGCCAGCTATTTTGACTATGGCCTCCCTGCCGGTATGGCTCGTCGCCGCTGCCGCAGCCATTGCGGAACGGCGCAGCAGCATTCAGTGGTTTTTCGGCACCTTTCCGGTACTGGCGAAATGGCTCCAGATATTTGGCTTCTATTTGATTATTCCCGCAGCACTTTCTTTATCGTACGGAAAGAATTCATGGCAGATCACGCTGCTGGGGGCCTTCGTCTACGCCTCCACGTTTGTCCTGGTCATGACCGGATGGGCTCTGCCGAAACGACGCCAAGCCGCGCTCTCGCTTGTGATGTTCTACATCCTCTGTGGATCGGTGTTCCTGATCGGAGGTCCTCTGGAATATTTTGGGTGGTCTGCAAAGTGGAAGACAATTGGAACAGAAGCTCTGGGGCATTTCTGGATGACGAATCGCATGGGCGGGACCATGGCGATGCTGTCCGGTTTTTTCCGCAGTCCGGATATCATGGGCTGGCATGCCGTGATGGTGTTCATGTTCTCGGTGATCATGGCCACGCGCAGCCGCGGCGCGATGCGTTATTTCTGGATCGCGACCGGTATCTGGGCATTCCTGAACCTGTGGCTTTGCGGCCGGCGGAAGATGCTATCCATGATTCCGTTCTTTTTTGGAAGCTATTTACTGCTGATCTTCAAGTTCCAGACCACCCGCCGGATCTTCTCGCTTCTCGGCATTCTGCTTATCCTGATGGGGATCGGTTGGAATGCTGTTGATGCATTCTATAGGAATGACAAGGTCAATGCATTCTACCTCACAACCTTCGATGAATGGGATGAGAGGGTTTCGCAAGAAGTCTATGGCTCTGTCATCGTAACAATTCAACAGGCTGGTTTCTGGGGCTATGGTCTGGGGATGTCGCAGCAGGGAATTCACAATATCAACGCCGAGAAACCGAGGGTATGGCAGGAGAGCGGGCCAACAAAGTTATTTGCGGAGCTTGGCGTGCCGGGTGCCGTCCTGTTCATGCTCCTTGGTTTTGCGTTTCTTCGTACAGGATATGAGGTGATACGGGCAAACAGACGGACCGAACATATTTATCTGCTTTCCGGCTTGTTTTCCATCCTGATTGCGAATCTGGCTTCTTCCGCGGTGTCGGGACAGATCTTCGGAGACCCTTTTGTTACACTCTTCCTCGCGTTGATCATGGGGTTACTGCTCTCCGGCGGGAATGCGGATGCAGAATGCGTAACCGAGGTGCTTCCTTGAAACCGGTTCTGGCACTGATCCGCACTTGCCCGCCCCAGGCGCTGGGCAGCATGTCCGCCTATGCCGCACTGGTAAGTGAGGCCCTTGGCACCGTGCGCGCGCCAGTGGAGTGGACGGTTGAGAGTTGCGATGCGTTTGGCAGACGTGAATGGGGGATGTGGCAGCAGCATGCATGGCGGCTCGTTTGCATGGACCGCCTGTTTCGCCGATATCCTGCCGATCTTTACCACCTTCTGGACGGCTCTATGCTGGCTTTCATGCCACGTCGTTTGCTGGCGCGAACGGTTGTGACGGTGCATGATCTGATCCCGTTGTTGCAGTTGCAGGGGGAGCTGGCCGGGCGACCGAGTTTTGCCGCCGCCTGGCTGATCCGGCGGGCGGTTGATGCCTTGCGCAAAGCGGCCGGAGTCACAGCGGTCTCGGCTCATACGCGGCGGGCTTTCGAGAAATGGACGGGACGGCGTGATGCGGTTGTGATCCCTCACGCCGTTCGCCCACTGTCATTAGGTGCAGCCTGCCTCGACACTTTACCGCAACGTTTTATCCTGCATGTCGGAAATAATGCCAACTACAAGAACCGGGCGGGCGTGATACGCATCTTTTCGCGTTTATCGGATATATCGGGGCTGGAATTGATCATGGCCGGACCGCCGCCGTCGATCGAGATCAGGCGCTTGATGCAAGATGTTGCACGTGTGCGCTTCCTGACAGACGTGAGCGATGCGCAACTGGCGACGCTTTACGGGCGTGCCACGTTATTCTTGTTCCCGAGTTTGTACGAGGGCTTCGGGATGCCGGTCGCCGAAGCGATGGCGGCAGGGTGCCCCGTGGTATGTTCGTCAGAGGCTTCGTTGCCAGAGGTTGCGGGCGATGCCGCGCTGATGTCACCGGCAACGGACGAGAGGGCGTTGGCCGCCCATTGCCGAGCAGTGCTGACCGATGCGGATTTGCGTGAGCGGTTGATCAAGGCGGGACATCGCCAGGCTGGTGCATTCACACAGGAGCGAATGGGTACGGCTTTGTGGGCTTGGTATCTTGGCGTGTTCAGCTTATTGCCGAAGGAGTTAGCGCATGAGATTACTGGTTAATGCCCTGTGTGTGACGAATGACAGTGGGCGTCAGGTTTTATGCGGCTTACTGGGTGAGTATCTTCGGCAAACGGCGGAGGAGCATACGCTGGTTCTGTTGCTTCATCCCGTGAATCGGGATGTTGCCGATTTGCTCGTCGAGGAAATGCACGAAATCAAATCCGTGCGGGTGATGACCATGGTGGCACCCTCCTGGGTTCGACATTGGCTGGTGCGGGCGTTGTATGAAAGACTGGCGTTGGGCCGACTGGCTGCAAAAGTTCGGGCCGACAAGCTTTTATCTTTTTCGGGAGGATGGACTCCGCGGATCCCCTGTCCTCAATACACGCTCGCCCTGAATCCGTGGGCGATGGTGGATGCGGGGGTGCGCAGTACCGCTGAGCGGTTCAAGGCTATCCTGCAGCGCCGGGCTTACCGCCAGGCGCTAAAGTGCGCCGATGGAATCGGCTATGGTTCAGCGTATATGCGTGACTGCTATCGCGCGAATGCCGGTGGTGAGCATGAGAAGCTTGGCGCGATTGTGTATCCGGCATTGGTGAGGCGAGAGATTGAAGCGATGGATGCGATCTTTCGTGCACCGTTGGAACGGGAGCGTGATCTGATTCTCTGCGTGTCGCGAATGGCGCCACACAAGGATGTCGAGACCTTGGTGGATGCCGTTTATCAGGTGCGGACCGTGCTCGGGTTTCCCGCGCGACTACGGATTGTGGGGGGATGGTCGAATCGGACGTATCGAGAGTCGATTGAATCGCGGATCCGGGATCTGGCATTGGATGGGGTTGTGGAACTGACGGGTCACCTGCCACGCGAGCCGTTGCGCATGGCGTACCGCACGGCTAAAGTCTATTGCTTGTTGAGTCGCAGTGAATCGTTCGGCATTCCGTCTATCGAGGCGCAGCGCATGGGGACGCCGGTTGTGGCGGCATCCGCCTGTGCCGCGCCTGAGGTTTGCGGCGAAGGCGCGTGGTATGTGCAGGCAGGCGACGCGACGGGAGCGGCGAAACGACTATACCGACTGCTCACGAGTGAGGACGCCTGGAAAGATTTATCCGAGGCGGCTAGGCGCAATGCGGTCCGCTTTGATTATCGCATGACAGTCCTGCCGTTGCTGGATATGCTCGGAATAAAACCAAAGGAGTTTTCATGAGCGTTGACTACTCGCTAGTGCGTACCGACCGGGCTGCCTGCCCGAGTCCGCATTCTGCTGCCAACAAGGTGGCTAGGCTGCTCTGGCAGTGTGTATGGCTGCTGCTTTTCCGGACGTCGCCTTGGTTCTGGCATGCGCCTCGCCGCTGGCTGCTGCGGCTTTTCGGGGCGAAGGTGGGGAAGGGAGTGCAGATCATGCCGTCGGTGAAGATCTGGGCACCGTGGAATTTGACGTTGGGCGACTTCTCGACGGTCAGTCATGGGGTGGATCTCTATGGCGTGGACCGGATATCGATCGGTGCGCATGCGACGGTGAGCCAAAGGGCGTTCCTATGCACAGCCTCGCATGATGTGGATCATCCGAACATGCCGCTGGTGACGAAACCGATCCGGATTGAGGACGGGGCTTGGGTGGCGGCAGAAGCGTTTGTGGCACCAGGCGTCACCATCGGCGTGGACGCAGTTGCGGGGGTGAGGGCTGTGGTACTTCGCGATGTTGCCAACCGGACTATTGTGGGGGGGAATCCGGCCCGCGTAATCCGAGAAAGGTTCATGTCCCGTGACTGACACATCGTTGGATATTACGGTTCTGATTGCCACTCGTAATGAATCGGCCAATATGGAGGCATGTCTCCATAGCTTGGTACCGGTTCGTCGCGTGTTGGTCGTGGATTCCGGCAGCACCGATGAGACTGCGGAATATGCAGTCCAGCGGGGGGCGGAGGTTGTTCAGTTTCGCTGGAATGGTCAGTATCCGCGCAAGCGTCAATGGGCATTGGATAATACGCACATATCGACCCGGTGGGTTCTTTTTCTCGATGCAGATGAGTCTGTGTCGCCGGAACTTTGGATGGAAATCCGGACCGCGCTGTCAGCCTCCAATCCGGCGGCGGCATATCTTGCCCGTAAAGCCTTCCATTTCATGGGGCGGGAAATGCGATTTGGCGGGTTCTCGCATGCGGCAATATGCCTGATGCAGCGGGACGCAGGGCACTTTGAAAATCTTTTGCCCGATTGTGGTGAGCAGTTGGATATGGAAGTGCATGAACGCTTGGTCGTAGATGGCTTCATCGGGCATTTTGATCATGCCCTTTTGCATCGCGATGCCAAGGGACTTGATGCCTATGTGGCCCGCCACCATGCCTATGCAAGCTGGGAGGCTGAGCTCCGCTACCGCTTCATCACCACAGGACGCTATGGAGAAAACGCGATCCAGCCGCGTTGGTGCGGTAATACGCAGGAGCGCAGGCGATTCCTTAAATTACTGGCGATCCGCCTTCCGTTTGAGCCTGCCGCCTGGTTTGTTTATCACTACGTGCTCAGAGGTGGTTTTCTGGAAGGCAAACGGGGTTGGGTCGCTTCCCGGATTCGTTACGACTACATCAGGGAGGTTCGGTCCAAGATACGGGCGAAAATGGGCGGTAGTGCATGAAGTTGAGTATAATCACGATTTGCCGGAATGCGGGGTCTGGCTTGCAACGCACCGTTGCCTCGGTATTGGCGCAGTCGCGGCCTCCGGATGACTACTGCATCCAGGACGGGGCGTCCGCCGATGCGTCGGTAGAGGGGCTTCAGGATTGGCTGCGACAGGAGGGAAAAGCTGAAACGCTGAAAGCTGAAATGCTGAAACGGGGTGGGGAACCACAGCAGACACAGAAAGACACAGAAGTGTATGCGGGAAAAACTGAAATTCGGATTAGTTCGGAACCGGACCGGGGTATCTATGATGCACTGAACCGGGGCGTTGCGCGGGCGACCGGCGATGTGATCGGGCTGCTGCATGCGGATGATGAGTATGCACACCCGTATGTACTGGCCAGGGTGATGCAGGCATTCGAGGGCGGTGCCGAGGCGGTTTATGGCGACCTGGACTACGTGCGCGAGTCAGCGGATGACGAGCTCAAGGTTGTTCGGCATTGGTGCAGTGGTGCCTACCAGTCGCGTCAACTGGCCTGGGGCTGGATGCCGCCGCATCCGGCGCTCTTTGTGCGGCGCGATGTTTACGAACGCGTGGCCTTGGATAATGGTGAATATTATAATCCATCCTTCCGTTGTGCCGGCGATTATGATTTAATCCTGCGATTGTTTCCCCGTTTGAGGGTGCCTCCGGTTTATGTTCCCGAAGTGCTGGTCCGCATGCGTACAGGCGGCGTAAGCAACCGAAGCCTTGAACACATTGTGCGAAAATCCTGCGAGGATTGGCGGGCCATCAGGCATAACCGTATCGGTGGCATTCATACGTTGCTTGGCAAGAATTTTCGAAAGGTAGGGCAGTTTCGTGTGGCAGATTGAACAGATCCTGAAATACCCATTGGTATTCCTGATCGCTGTCGCGTCGTCGATGTTCCTGACCCCGTTGTGGCTGCGACTGGCGCGGCGGATCGGGTTCGTGGATCAGCCGGGAGAACGCAAGATCCATCGTAAACCCATGCCTGTCGGTGGCGGGGTGGCTCTTGCGCTGGGTTTCCATGCCGCCTGCGCCTTGATCTTCCTGTTTCCATGGGCTCCCTTTTCCGGGCAGATTTCAATCCAGTGGTGGTTTCGCTTCCTGCCGCTCTCTGCGGGCGTGTTGCTGCTGGGACTGCTTGATGACCGGTTCGGCATGCGTCCGGGCGTAAAGCTGGGCGGACAGGTCCTGCTGGCCCTAGCCGCCTATGCACTCGGCATCCGTATGCAGAATGTGCTCGGTTTCGCCTTTCCGGAATGGATCAATTTGGCTGTCACTGTGCTCTGGTTCCTGGTCATCATGAATGCCTTCAACCTGATCGACGGAATTGACGGACTGGCAACCGGGATCGGACTGATCGCCGCCCTCGGGATCGGACTTTCGCTCGTCTTTCGCAAGAGCCCTGGCGATGTGCTACTGTTTCTCGCCCTGTCCGGGGCCTGTCTTGGATTCCTGCGCTATAACTTTTATCCGGCACAGGTATTCCTGGGGGACACCGGCAGCCTGTTTATCGGATTTGCTCTGGCGGCACTATCCATTTCCACCAGTTCCAAGGGGCCCGCCGTGGCCGTGATCGGGATGCCGCTGCTGGCGATAGGGGTGCCCCTGTTCGACACCATCCTGGCGATTTGGAGGCGTTCGGTAAGGCGGTTCCTCAGCAAGGATGAATCTGCCGGAACACTGGCGCAGATCCAGACTGGTGATGCCGAGCACCTGCACCATCGTCTTCTGCAATCGGGGCGCCAGCACAACGAGGTGGCCTTGATGCTCTATGGCGGCACGGCGTTACTGGCCGCTTCCGGCGTGATGGTGTCGGTCTTTTACGACCGGGCGATCGGCATTCTCGGTCTCGGTTTTGTGATCACCTCCTACATCGTTTTCCGGCATCTGGCATGGATCGAGCTTCAGGATAGCGGTGCTGTCGTGCTGAAAGGGTTGCGCCTTCCTGTAAGGCGTAACCGCACGCTGCTCTTCTACCTGCTCTTTGATGTACTGGTGCTGAATCTGGCGTGGTTCGCGAGCGTTCTCCTGCTCGATCTGCAGGACGGGGTGCGGAATGTGCCACTGAAGGCTCTGTGGCTGCGCTCCGTGCCGGTTGATGTGGTTATCCCGTTCCTGATGCTGATCCTTTTCCGTTCATACACCCGTGTCTGGTATCTGGCGCGCATTGCCGAATATGTTGCTACGGCGACGGGATTGCTTCTGGGGATGGCGGCCGCCTGTGCGCTTAACCTGATCGTCGCATCCGGCGGATCCTCGATGTGGCATACGGTCCTGCACCATATCGTCATGGGGGGGCTTGCCGTTCCGGCGGTGGTGGGGGTAAGGGCCGCCTTGCGCGTGGTGCAGGATCTCATGCAATCCTTCCAGCGATGCGCCGGTGACGGGGCCGGAAACTGCGAACAGGTGGTTGTGTGGGGAGCTGGTTACCGGACCACGCTGTTCCTGCGGCAGATCGCCTATGACAGCGGACGTGAACGCCCGCTGAATGTGGTCGGGATCTTCAGCGACGATGATCCGATGCGCGGGCACTTCGTGCATGGTGTGCGCGTGGTCGGCAACATCCAGGCGATTCCCGCCTTTGTCCGCGAAAGGAAAATCGAGGCGCTATACATTGTCGAGGCCGTGCCGGAGGCGGTCCGCCAGGCAATCTGCCAGTCGCTTGCGGGAACCGGCGTGCGTGTAGTTCAGTGGAACATTGTCGAAGTCTCCTGTCATGAATGAGTTCCTGGAGTCGACCCGATTTGCGTTCCGGCATCTGCATGCTGGCGACGTGGACACCCCCGTCTTGACGGACCGTTCTCCGGATGATGTGCTGTTCAGGCTGGCCTCGCGGCATCGGGTTGCCGGCTTGTGGGTCGCTGCCGGTCTCGCTCCCGCCTGGAAACGAAACGCCTACGGACAGGCGCTCTATG
>JAIFLS010000031.1 GCA_020048935.1 bacterium
CTGGAGACACGATAACGCGATTTTCATGAGTGCAATAATAGCCAGAATGCGATCAGCCGCATGAATCCATCAACGAAATAAAATCACACCCATTCCACCTTTTTATATTCCACTGGCGGCCAAGAGTCATGCCGCCACCGGACGGCGCAACCCGGTCTCCCGCTTGATGCACTCGGCGATTTCGTTGAAATTGACCGGTTTGAGTATGAGCGCCTTGATCCCGACTCGCCTTGCATCTTCCGGGGAGACGGCAACGGAAAACCCTGTGCACATCATAATGGGTATTTCCGGGTGCAACAACAGGGCCCGTCTCGCCAATTCGATGCCGGTCAGGTTCGGCATCATCTGGTCTAGAATCAGGAAATCATATTGCAGGTTTTCATTCTCGATCGCACATATTGCCGCCAGACTGTCGGTAAACGCAACCACATCGTACCCGTGCCGGGACAAGGCGACCTGCGCAAGTCGCGTGATGGCGGGCTCATCGTCCACGACCACCACCCGGATCGACGCACAATCATCCTTGCCATAAACCTCCGGTGGCAGCGCCCGCGGATCATGCTGCGCTCCGGCGACATGCTGCACGGGCCAGACAATATGGAAGCTCGTTCCTTGCCCGACCTCACTCTCCACCGAGATGAATCCACCACCACGGCTGACGATACCATGCACGACCGCAAGCCCCATCCCCGTGCCCTCCCCCTGCTTCTTGGTCGTGAAGAATGGCATGAAAACCTGCGGCAGCACTTCCTGCGCAATCCCGCAGCCTTTATCCCGGACCGTCAACCGGACATAATCCCCGACAAGCGGCTCGTTGCGCAGATTCCAGCCCGGCAATTCCCCGCTATGCCGGGAAAGGCTGATCGCGATGTCTCCACTTTTCCCATTCATGGCATGGGCGGCATTGCTGCATAAGTTCATCAACACCTGCAGGAGCTCCCCGTCATTCCCCAGAATCGTGTCGCTCCCCGTATCAAATGATACGCGTAAATTCAATGTCTTCGGCAAGGAAGTCTCGAGCAGGCGAACGGACTCCTCGATCACATGTCGCAAGTGAACCACGCGCCGCTCGGTCGTCTGGTGCCGGCTGAATGACTGGATGCGCCGCACCGTTTCGGATGCCCGCATCGCACAGGTGTATATATCCTGCAAAAGGCCGCTATCGGGCACCTCTCGTTTTTTTACCATCTCCATGGCGATTTCCGCACATCCCACGATCGGCGTGAGGAGATTGTTCAAATCATGGGCAATGCCACCGGCCAGGGTCCCGATCGCGTCCATCTTCTGCAGTTGGGCAACCCGAACCTGCATATCCAGATGATGCTTGCCGAAGATCTTCAACAGGGCACCACCGAACAACACAGCCCGGTATTTCCTGTTTTCAGTGAAGATGACACCCTCGGGATCCTCTTTCTCGGCCGCCATGCTGAGCAGATCATCCACCGTGACGCTGGCGTCCAATACCGGGCAGGGAACGAGGAAATCGGACAATCGCCTGCGCTTCAGCAACTCCCGGCCGAAATGGGAGTAAATGAATGACTTCAACTCCTGCTCACGAATAATGCCCAGCGGCACATTGCTCTTATCGACAACCGGCAGGAACGAGGGTGCCCCTGCATTCGCGAAATGATCCAGGATGTCACCCGCGGGCATGTTGATATGCACGGGCTTCAATTCCGTCCAGAGATTATGCATTGTCATGATCGTCCCTCCCGACGAGCCGCTGCACGAAGCACTATTCATCATTAACATTATGGATTTATAGCGCACACACATGTGCGGAATATTAGGAATAGATGAATTCGACGGACGCCTTATTCGAAGCATTCAACGATCATCAACCTCGATTTCGGGATGCCCTTGACAAAACCGTTCATTCCTGTCATCTGATAAGCCCGGTTCAATTCATCGGGAGAGATAACATGCTGGAACTGTCGGCACAACACGACGCCTGGTTCGCGGTCCTGGTCCCGCTCGCCATCATGCTGGCACGGATCTGCGACGTCACCCTCGGCACCCTGCGGATCATCTTTCTTGCGCGCGGCATGAAGATCCTGGCCCCTTTGCTGGGCTTCTTCGAGGTCCTCATCTGGCTGGTCGCGATCGGACAGATCATGCAGAACCTCTCAAGCTGGATCCATTATGTCGCCTATGCAAGCGGGTTCGCCCTGGGGAACTATATCGGCATCCTGGTCGAGGAGCGCCTTGCTGTCGGGATGCTGGCCGTCCGCATCATCACCCAGAGCGAGGCAACCGACCTGGTCGCGGAGCTACAGGACCAGGACATCGGCACCACCAGCATCGACGGTCACGGCATGAATGGGAAGGTCTCGTTGATCTTCTCCATCATCAAGCGCCAGAACCTGCACGTGGTCCAGGAACTTGTCCGGCAGCACAATCCCCAGGCCTTTGTGTCGGTCAGCGACATCCGCTCGGTCCAGGAAGGCTATTTCCCTAAAAGAAACTCCGAGAGAAGCGTGCTTCGCCGCCTGCTGGATACCAGCCTCAAACGCAAATGAGGCAGGCCGCGCACCTGTGCCCGGGAAAAACAGGTTGGTAACGTTTCAGGGGAGTGTATCGAATCAAACATCCAACGCCCAACAACCAACGCCCAAGTTGGGGAGCATTTCCTTGGATTGTTGGGCGTTGGATGTTGGGCGTTGGGCGTTGAATTGAATCGAAGTTATAAACAAGTCCCCCCCCCGGCTCCCTCAATCGCAGTGGAAAGCCTCTTCCATGCCGGCCCACCATTCGCCCTCGGCCCGGTCCGGTAGCGGTTCCTGGCAAGGGATGCACTCTCCCCACCATTGCTGCGTCACGGGATCGGCGGCCATTCTGGCGCAATCGGCCGCGAAATCGTCGCCGGTGTACTCGAAGTAGCTGAAGAGATAATGCTTCCCGTCCGGCAGCTTGCGCAGATAGATCGAATAGTTCGCGATATGGCACGACTTGATCATCTTCAGCACCTCCGGCCAGACGGCGGCATGCAGCGCCTTATACCGCTCGACCTTGTCCGCCCTGAGTCCCAGTACCGATCCATAACGTTGCATGCCCACTCCTTGGTTTACAATAGATTATGTCAACATCACCATACGAAGCATTCTCACGGGCTTCGGTGTCATTTAATATGGCGCAAAACGACGCATTCGTCTCTTCATTTTTTTAGCTGTATTACCTGGATGGCAATTTGGTATGATGAATCCTTTGTTTTCAGGAAACCGATTTGAACAAGGGCTGAGCATGTATATCTGGATCTCGTTTTTCATCGTGTCGCTGATGCTTCTGGGCGCGAGCCTGGCCTGTTTTTTTGATAACCGGCGACGCCGGCAGGCCCCATTCACGGAGGGGCTCTCGTTCATCATCCCCTGCTACAACGACGGCGACACCATTGAGCAAACCATACGCAGCATCTTTGATTCGTGGCACGGCGACCGCTTCGAGGTCATCGTGGCCAATGACGCCAGTACCGATGATTCCGCCGCCACACTGGAACAATTGATGACCCGTTTCCCCATCCGCGTCGAGCATAACCCGGTGAACCTCGGGAAGGCGGAGACGCTCAACCGCGCCAGCGTGCTGGCGGCCCATGAGGTGATCGTCTTCGTGGATGCCGACACCAGCCTGAATATCCGCGCTATCAACGACATGACCGCGCGCCTCGCTCACGACCCGAGCCTGGGTGCCGTCAGCTGCCCCTACCGCCCGGCCAACCGCGGCTGGCTACCCCGCCTGCAATCGATCGACTACAGCATGATCTCCCTGATCCAGGGTGCCTACAACATTTTCTCGGGACTGGCCTTGTGGGGCGGCTGCATCGCCGTGCGCAAGGTGGCGTTCAATCAGGCAGGCTGCTTCTCGCTCTCGGCGATCACCGAGGATGTCAACCTCGCCTACACCCTCAATCGTGCCGGTTGGCGGGTCGAGCAAAGCCTGACTCCTGTCGCCAGTCACGTACCCGACACCATCCGCACCTGGATCCGCCAGAAGATCCGCTGGACCGCTGGCGGCTTCCAATGCCAGTTCCGCCACCCGTCCGTATGGATGCGTAACCCACTGCAGGTCGTACTGATCGCGCTGTATTCCATCCTTGCCCTGAATGCCTTCGGCACCATGATCCAGCAGACCGTGCAACTGGACCGGCTCTACGACAACATCGTACCGCTGGCCAGCCTGATTCCCGTCAGCCAGCTCATCGATATCCTCGAGGCACAGCTCGGGACTTCCTTTGCCGGCAGCCTGCGACTGACAATCTGCTTTACGCTGCTCTCGACGGTCTATGTCGTCCCGCTGATATCGAGATGGCGCGACAGCGCCCTGCTGCTGCTGATCGTGCCCTTCTCGCTGATCTACTTCCCGCTCTACACGATGATCTCGATCGCCGGCCTGGCCTATCTCCTCACCAATGCCCGCCGCATCGAGCGTACCTTGCGCGCCTGGTAGCGAATGCCCGGTTCCCGACCCGACGTCTACCCTCGCGCCAGCGTGACGACCGAAACGGAGACGGCCCCTGCCGCCTTCATGACGCGCGCGCACTCGTCCACGGTCGCCCCCGTGGTCATGACGTCATCGACCAGCAGCCAGCGGCGCCCGTCAATCCATTCGGGCATGGCCGCCCGGAACGCGCCGCGGACGTTGCGCTTGCGCTCCTCGGCGTCCAGCCGCGTCTGGGTCCGTGTGAACCGCTGCCGTTCCAGGACCCGGTGAGCGACCGGAACACCCAGTTGCCGTCCCAGTTCGGCAGCCAGCAGACGTGACTGGTTGTAGCTGCGCTCACGCGCCTTGACCGGATGCAGCGGCACACAGGCAATCGCATCGAACCGCTCGCCGGAAAAATGAGCACGCACGCAACCGGCCAGCAGCAAGCCAAGATCCGCGCTCAGGTGCGTCGCCCGGTTGTACTTGTAGTGGTGGATGGCCTCGCGCACCTCGCCGCGGAACCGTAAGGCGGAACGGGCCCGGTCGAACGCCGGCTGTGTCCGCCGACACCAGCCGCACTCGAACGCATGCTCGACCAGCCCGTCGACCGGATCGCCGCAACGGGCGCACATCGGGTCGGCGATGTAATGCGCGCCGGCCAGACAATCCCAGCACAAATGCCCGCCTGCCGGGTCAGCCGGATCACCGCAACCCTCGCAGCGTCGCGGATAGCATACGTCCAGCGCCGACACCGCCCGTTCCCGCAACCACCGGCCCGCCCACACCCCCGCCGCCACCATCTCGTCCACGGGCAGGCGAAGCCGCCTCGCCACCACCTGTTGTCGTTTCCCGAACATGGGTTCCACCGTACACGCTTCGCGCCCCGAAGACAACTCCCATCACACACACCCATCACACATATGAAAAAGGATATAGACGGGAACCTGCTTACCCTGACCGAAGGCCGGATCATCCGCCACCAGGCCGACCTATACGTCCGCGAACAAACCGCGGCCTGACCTTCACGATTAATCCAAAATTCACACCGCCATCACTCAAAACTAACGGACACCACTGATCATCCTGTCATCTTTTACCAAAGGTGGCAGATGTTATTTTCCATATACACGCCTATTCAGTGGTCTGCTGAAAGCGGCCGTCCTTTTCGCGCGCTGCACGCAGTCATGTAAAGCAAGATGAGCAAGAACAACGTACCCATTCCCGAAATGCCCGAAGGCTACGAGGAGGCAATCAGGCTCCAGTCCGGATCGGAAAGCACGGAAGATATGACCCGCCTGCTGGATGAACGTGCCGAGGGTGACACCAACCTAGCCGACTGGCGGCGGCAATTGGCAGCCAAGCTGGTGTCCATCGCGCCCGCCCCGCTATCGAAAGTGCTCTTCGCCCCCGGCGGGGCCGAGGCGGTCAGCATGGCGCTCAAGCTCGCTCGGCTGGCCACCGGGCGCTACAAGACGGTTTCGTTCTGCGACAGTTTCCACGGGGCGACGCTAGACGCGATTTCCATCGGTGGCGAACGCCTGTTCCGCGACGGCATGGAGCCGCTGCTGCCGGGGTCGCTGCACATGCCGCCGCCCGTGGTCCCGCCATCGCATCGCCAGTCCCCGGCCATCGAAGCGATGCGCGACCCCGATTATCTCGACTACCTGATGCGCAAGGAGGGCGATGTCGGGGCCGTCATTGCCGAACCGTTCCGCTATTCGTTCGCCCTGCATCCGCCAGCCGACTACTGGAAGCAGATCCAGCGGATCTGCAAGCGCCATGGGGCGCTGCTGATCTTCGATGAGATTCCGGTCTGCCTCGGGCGCACCGGTCAATGGTTCGCCTGCCAATTGTACGATGTCGCGCCGGACATCCTGATTCTCGGCAAAGGCCTCGGCGGAGGGATCTTCCCCTTCGCCGCGATGCTGGCTACCCCCGCGCTAGATATCGGACAGCACCACGCGCTCGGTCATTTCACGCACGAGAAATCCCCGGTCGCCAGCGCCGCCGCGCTTGCCACCATCCGCGTGATCGAGGACGAGAACCTGCTGCGCCAGGCGCGCTGCAAGGGCCAGAAGGCACTTGAAACGCTCAGGTTATTGCAGGCCCGTGAAGAGGGCATCGGGTCTGTATCCGGAATCGGCCTGCAACTGGCCATCGAACTGGTAGACCAGCGCGGACGCCCGGATCTCGAGCGGACAGGCCAGGTGCTGCACACCTGCCTTGCCAACGGACTGAGCTTCAAGGTCGCTGGCGGAAATATCCTCAGTTTCGCCCCGCCACTGAATGTCACGGAAGCGGAGCTGCTGAAAGCCGCCGATATCCTCGAACAGGCATTGTCCGAAACCCGTTCTATCGAAACCGGCGGGCGTGTGCCCGCCCCGCATGCAAACGAACCGTCGCAAAAGGAGCCATTATGCACATCCTGACGTCATCCCTGCTTGCCTTCGTGATGCTGACCATGAGCCTCTGCGCCTGGTACGACCGGCGACGCAAACGCGCCACGGCGACACCTCGCGCCATCACCGTGATCGTCCCCTGCTACAACGACGCCGACACCGTGGGCGACACGTTGCGCAGCATTTTCACCGCCTGGCCAGCGCACCTGCTCGATGTCGTCGCGATCAACGACACCAGCCGCGACGAGTCGCTCGCGCGGATCCGCGAAGTGGCGGAGGTGTATCCGATCACCATCATCGACAACGAGACCAACCGCGGCAAATCGGAGTCGCTCAACCGGGCGATCGCCGCGGCCCGCCATGAGATTATCCTCTGTCTCGATGCCGACACGCTGCTGACCGCCAAGGCTCTGCAGGACATGCTCAACCGCATGGCCCACGATCCGCTTATCGGCGCGGTGAGCTGCCCCTACAGTCCTATCAACCGCGGCTTCCTGCCAGCAATGCAGGCGATCGAATACAGCATGCTGCGCCTCACCCAGGGTGCTGGCAACGTCACATCGGCACTCGCGCTCTGGGGCGGCTGCCTGATGCTGCGGCGCGACGCGTTCAATGCCGTTGACGGCTTCTCGCACCATGCCATCACCGAGGATGTGGACCTGGCGTTCAAGCTCAACCGCGCCGGCTGGCGCGTCGAGCAGAGTTTCGTATTCGTGAAGACGCACGTCCCCACGACCTGGAAGACCTGGCTTAAACAGAAAACCCGCTGGACCTCGGGCGGGTTCCAATGCACCTTCGCCTATCCGGGCGTCTGGTTGCGCAATCCCCTGCAGGTCCTCTTCATCGCGGTCTACGCCACGATGGCCATGCTCTGCGTCTTCGCGCCGTCCGACGACAACTCGCTGCTTCAGATCGGTCGCGACATCAGCGGCCTGATCCGCCTCGATATCCCGCTCGGCATGGTCATGGACCTGGCCATGCTGCAGCACGGCACGGACCTGCTGATCGGCCTGCTGGCAAGCGTCACGCTGAACCTGCTGTCGCTGATCTACGTGATCCCCACCATCTCGCGACTGCAGGACTGGCTGCGCATCGCGCTGGTCCTGCCCTTCTCGCTTGGCTACTTCCCGCTCTACATCATCGTTGCCGGCGCCGGCCTGTTCTTCTGGTTCACCACCCTGCGGCGCACCCCGGCAGGAGAAAGGGCGTGGTGAGGACATCGCTGAGGCCGCCCAAGGCGACGTTGCAGCGGTCACGCTGAACTACGGCAAGTTCATCCAGACCGTCTTGGATTTCCTGATCGTGGCCTGGGCCGTCTTCCTGATGGTCAAGGGTCTGAACACGCTTCGCCGCAAGGCGGCAAAGGGCGGCAAGACGGCCTGA
>JAIFLS010000191.1 GCA_020048935.1 bacterium
CTTTACACGGCGGCGGTACTCATCCTGGGATGCCGCCGGTTTGAACAATCGGAGCACGCATGAACGCCATCGAGACCTGCAAACTGACCAAACACTTCCGCGACTTCTGGGGTCGGGTGAACGTCACCGCCGTCCGTGATCTGGACCTGCAGATACCCGCCGGCACGATCTTCGGCCTGCTCGGGCCGAACGGGTCGGGCAAGACCACCACCCTGAAGATGCTGACCGGCCTGCTGCACCCATCCGACGGCAGCGTCCGCGTGCTCGGCGGCGCCCCGCGCGACCGCGCGACGCGCCAGTGCCTCGGCTACCTGCCCGAAACCACCGGCATGTACCCCTACCTGAGCGCCCGCGACATGCTGCTTTTCCACGCGGGCCTGTTCGGCATCGCCGGAAAGCAAGCCCGCCGGAAAGCCGACGCGCTGCTGGAGACCACGGGGCTTTCCGCCGCGGCGAATCGCCCGGTCGGCGCGTTCTCGCAGGGCATGACCCGACGCCTCGGGCTTGCCCAGGCGCTGGTCAACGACCCGGAGCTGCTGATCCTCGACGAACCGACGGCCGGACTCGACCCGTCCGGTTGCCGCCTGGTCAAGGACCTGCTGCGCGAACGGGCCGCCCAGGGCAGGACCGTGATCATCTCCTCGCACCTGCTGGCCGATATCGAGGATATCTGCGAGGCGGTCTGCATCCTGCAGGACGGGCGGCTGATCGCCGTCGGACCGCTGCGCGAGATGCTCGAGCAGCGCGAGCTGACCCGCTTCACCGCCGCCGATATCCGCCCCGAGGACCAGTCCGTCATCCAGGATGCCTTCCGCCTCGTCACCGGCCAGGCGGCGACGGTTGACCATCCCCGCCTCAAGCTGGAAACATTCTTCGACCAGGCGGTCCGCAGCGCCGGGATCGCGGACACCACCAAGTCATGAAAAGCCTGTACGCCATCCTTGCCGTCTTCCAGGTCACGCGACGCCGGATCGTCAACTCCCGTGCGTTCGCCTGGATGCTGCTCGCGGTGCTGGCGGTGGGGGGATTCCTGCCTTTTACCCTGCGCGGCAACGGTTCCACCGAAAGCCTGCTGAAACTGGCGGTCATCTATCCACCCGTCCTGTTGTTCGTCATCCTGCTGGTCGGCTCCCTCTGGACCGCCGCCGCGCTCTGCGCGCAGGATATCGAAAGCGGTGCGTTCACCGCGACCATCGTCAAGCCCGCGCCCCTGCCCGCGGTCTGGCTCGGGAAGTGGCTCGGGGTGCTGGCGCTGAACGCGATCCTGCTGGCGGTGGCAGGTACCGCGCTACGGACCGCTGTCGCCATCCGCGATCACGCATCCCCGTCGCCCGCCATCCGCGTCCTGGACGGGCATGCGGCCTTCCTGCCGGATGACGCCACGCTACGGGAGGAGGCCACCGCGCGGCAGATCGTCATGCGCATGAGCGGGGCACCGGCAGCGGATTCCGCCAGTCTGCTGAACCAGGTCAAGACCGAAGCATTCCGGATACCGCCCGGCCAGCGTTACACGTGGACCGTTCCGGTTGGAAGCGAGGAATCCCGTAACACCGCCCCTGACACGGACTGGTCGCTGCAATTCCGGTTCCACTGCGCCGCACTGGAGCGCAGCCCGATCCATGGCACCTGGACAATCCGCACGGAAGAGGGAACCGAACGGCAGGTGCCGGTCACGTCACTGCTCGACGGCATTCATCAGCTTCCCCTAGCATCAGCCGCATACCACGGCACGGTCAGTGTCAGCTTCTCCAACCACATGGACTCCGCCGCCACCGTGTTCTTCAGTCCGCTGGAGCCCGTGACGCTGCTGCACCGCGAGATCACGTTCAGCGCAAACCTGCTGCGCGCATTGCTGCTGCTGTTCTGCTTTCTTGCCGCCGCCGCCGCGCTGGCCTTGTCACTGGGAACGCTGTTCTCGTTCCCGGTCGCCGTGTTCACCTCCATCGCCCTGGTGCTGGCGGTGATGCTTGCGCAAGCCTTCGCCGCCGTTCCGCCGCCAGACCACAGCCACGGGGCTCAAGAACTGGCGGAGACGGCGTTTTCCCGGGCAGGCGAATGGATGCTCGGGCGGATTCATCACGGCACCGCGACGACCCTGCGCCTGATGCCGCTCGGCCAGCTAGCCGACGCACGCGTCATCGGCACCGCCCAGCTCGCACGGGCGGCGGTCTCGCTACTGGTGGCCATTCCCGCCTTCCTGTGCCTGCTCAGCAGCCTGCATCTGCGGCGACGGGAGTTCCCGCAATGAGCGCCGCCTGGAAAACAACCGCCGCGCTGGCTGCCAGCGCCTGCCTGCTGGCCGCCGCCGGGGTAGTGAACCACCGCCTGTCGCCAGGCACGTCAGGCGACTATGCCGTCGCCCGGCCATCCGTCCATTTCGCCACCGTCTTCCTGGGCGGCTTCCGGGGGCTGATCACTGATGGACTCTGGATCCGCGCCGCCATGCTCCAAGAGCAGGGGCGTTTCCTGGAACTGATCCAGCTCGCCGACTGGATCACGGCCCTGGAACCGGACTTCCCGCAGGTCTGGGCACTGCAGGCATGGAACATGGCCTACAACATCAGCGTGCTGATGCCCGACGACGACAGCCGCTGGCAATGGGTACGCAACGGACTGCACCTGCTGCGCGACCGCGCGATCCCCGCCACGGGCACGGATCCCGCGATCTGCCTGGAACTGAGTCTGCTTTTCCAGTACAAGATCGGAGGACCCTCCGACGACCGCGCGGACCTCTACCGTCAACGTTGGATCACGAGTGTCATGCAGGTAACCGGGCACAAGGATCCCCCCGGACAGGCCGACCACGCCGCGCTGCAGGCGGCCCTGCGCATGGACGCGCCGCGGATGCGGCAGATCGAGCAGATCTACGGGAACGTCGACTGGAGGCTCCCGGAAAGCCAGGCGCTCTACTGGGCCTTTACCGGGCTCTCGCGGGCTCCCGCCCCCGGCACCGCCGTGTTGTGCAGACGCATGATCTACCAGTCCATGGCGGCCTTGTTTGAAGGCGGGGCCCTGAGCGCGGAGCCCGAGGCGGGCGTCATGGTATTCGCCACCGCCTTCGACCTGCTGCCCGGAACCCTCCGCGCGTTCGAGGAGGCGCTGCCGACCGACCCGGTTGCCGCCGATGGCTTTGCCGTCTTCCTGCGCCGGGCCGTCCGGCAACTGGCGTGCTTCCAGCGCGAGGAGGAAGCGGAAGCGTGTTTCAAGATCCTCCACCAGCGGTTCCCGGATGCGGAAACACGTGCGGGATTCGCCGCCTTCACCCGTCATCCACTCCCCCTCATTCCGAAGATCATCACCACCCGATAGAAAGAAGGACATCATGAACAATATCAGCCGACAGACCTTGATCAGCAGTATTCTCGTCATCGCCGCCCTCGCGTTCCTTGTCCACCGCTCCCGCAGCTTCACCTCGCGCCCGGCCCCGGTCGAGCGCGTCTGGCCGGTGATGGGCACATTCGCCTCGGTCACGCTGCGCGGCGATCATGCCGACCAGCTCGACGCCGTATGCGACCAGACCGCCGCGATGCTGGAAACTGTCAACAGCCTGATGAGTGTCTACATCCCGGACAGCGAGATCTCCCGGCTCAATGCCACCACGGAGGCTGTGCCCGTCAGCCCGCTCACACGCCAGATGCTCGAGCGCACTCGGCACTATACCCAAGGGACCGGCGGGGCCTTCGACGCCACGGTCCTGCCGCTGGTCCGGCTGTGGGGCTTCAGCGGTGGCAAGACACCGGAAACCCTCCCGTCCGACGCCATGATCGAGGCCGCACGCAGGTTGATGGGCATCGACAAGCTGGAACTCGGCGAGAACTCCGCCCGCATGACGGCCCCCGGCACAACCCTGGATCTCGGCGGCATCGCCAAGGGCTTTGCCGTTGACCGCTGCTACGAGGCCGTCATCGCTGGCAACGCTGTCAATGCCATCTTCAATCTCGGCGGCAACATCCGTGTCCACGGCAAGGCCACGCCTGATCGACCGTGGCGGATCGGCGTCCAGGATCCGTTCGAACAGGGCGAGACTCTCGGCTTCCTCGCCCTGGACAGCGGCATGGCTCTGGCCACCTCCGGCAACTATGAACGCTTTGTCATGATCAACGGCAAGCGCTACACGCACATCATCGATCCGCGCACGGGGCGCCCCGTCGAAGGCATGGCCGGGGTGACGATCCTGAGCGAATCCGCCACCGAGACCGACGCCCTCTCGACCGCGCTCTTTGTCATCGGCATCGAGGACGCCGCCGCCACCCTGGCGCGCTTTCCCGGCAGCGAGGCCATCATGGTGCCGGACCGCCGACCGACCGAGATCTACCTCTCCAAGGGCATGCAAGCGAAATTCGTCCCCCACCCCGAATACCGCAACGCCATCCGGAGACTGCCGGAATAGCAGGCGACTGAAGACGGAAGACCGACACGGCTCGCGAGGACGCTCGCCCCCCCAGATGAGAAGAGAACGCCTGTTTGCCGTAGGGAGGGCGAGCGTCCTCGCGGGCCGCTGCGCATGGAAAGGCCAACGGCGAAGCATCGCCGTGAAGGCATGCGGTGGTTGGACGGGCGGAAGGAACATATGCTTCACATCACACTGATGTTTATCTAGTCACAAACTCAACCGCCAAACGGGTAGGAAACAGCGACCAGAAACGCAAAAACGGTTGCGTACCCGTTAAAAGACTGCTACACATTCACCTGTACACAGTTGGTTTACAAAGGCAGCGGCAGAACATTGCAGGAACATAAGAAACCGCTCAATAACTTGTTCTGCGAGGAGAAGATATGATGGCGTACTCTGGACATAGACGCAATCCATCACTGGTTGCCCTAATGTTCGCATGTATCCTCGTCTTCTGCTCGAACGTAGGCCATGGTCACCAGATCAGTCTACCGGAACTTAGTTCCCCTTCCTACAGCGATTTGCTGGAAGCGGCGGGGGCCAATGCGGATGATCCCCAGTCGCTAATGACTGCTCTCTTGCGACTATCAAGTCATGCACCCAGTGCGGCTGACGCTGAACTCAATGGGCTGAACGAGCCAGAAAAACGGTTTTTTCTATATGAATGCCAACGGCGGGGCGCAATCACCGAAGAAGGGATGGCGTTCTGGAAAGATGAAGCTATTGTGGCTGCCATCAAAGCGGAATTAGAAGATAATCGACTACATGATCCGCGTCGACAGATTGATGCCATTACCCGTCGCCTTGAAGAGATCGGTACGGTATCTCAGCTTCCCCGTTTGTTCTTACTGGCAAAGCAGACTCGGACCCAGCAAGGAGCATGGCGATTCTATGCCACAATCCAAGGCATACTCACTCGCGAAACCCCGGCAGTCGTCGTTGATACTCCGGATATACCTGTCAATCTCCTTGCACCTTTGCTCCGCGATCTACCTCCGTCAAAGTCAGGAACTCTCGGCATAGCGTTTTGGGAACGACACGCGATTCCAAAGGAGGGGCATGCCTGGTGGCAGCCTCCAGCACTCGCCACCAGACTGTGGCTTGCCTGGGCCATAAGCGATCTCGACCCCAGTAAGGCTTTCGATATTTTCTCTGCAGCACTCGAGTGCAATGATCCGGGATTGCGTGTCTTTGCGGGCATGGGTATCCTGCGAATCACCGACGCTGAAGAGATTCCCTTCTCTCTTTTGGCCTTGCCTCACGAAACCGAAGCAGCCCGCAGGCAATGGTTAACACAAAGGACGGTTCACAAACCCAACCTTTTTCAGTTTCCCTCGCCACAGGTGCTGCCGATCATCAAAATGCAGCGTGGTTCCCGTGTCGATCTCAACTGGGTTCGGGAAGATGCCTCCGTTTCGAGGATGGTATCCGATGTCTGGCCAACGGTGCAATGGGTTCTTCCAGACGGGACGTTCTGTGTCATAAACAGCTCACTAGGATGCCGCGTGCTTTCCCTCGCCACACAGCAGGGAGATATTTCCGTTACTTTCCCTGGTGCTGGCACGTGGTCTTACGTCTGGCCTACTCAGCTTGGAGGTTTCATGGGAAGTGCACCTCCATATACGGCGATCCCAGAACCCGCTGTCGCGCAGTCGGGCGAGTTCTCACCGATGGGCGAGTTAGTATGGGCATGCAATACGCGAGCAGTGCATGTGTCGGCGGGAAGCCGAGGCACCGCGCTGCTTGTCCAGTACGGTCTCGTTGAGGTTGTGAACAGACGGGGCGATGTGCTCTGGAAGGTTAGCGACAAGCTCGATAATCCACGTTGGGCATGCATGATCGATGAAGACACCGTTCTCATTGCCTGCAAAAAGGATATTCAAGTACACCATCGCAATACGGGACTGTTGAGTCGTGTTGCTGGATTCGAGTCCGTGTCATGGGTCAGATATCATCCGCAAAAGCCATGGATGGTTTTCGATGGAGGATCCCAATCCATTGTTTTTTACAATAGCGAAACGAAAGAACGGAATATCGTCAGAGTCGGATGGACCAATGATGATCCAGCTTATTGGTCAAAATGGATGCCCAAGTCACAGCGAGTGCCTGAGTAAACGTTCATTCAACGGGATAGGGACACGCAGAACAAAGTGCCGGAGGATACGGCTCGCAAGCTCGCCGCTCGCCGCGTTTCGGCTTGCGCCTGGCAGGCAAGCCCGCCAGACTCCACCCGAAAGCGGGTCTGCTCTGCATTGGGGAATTAACATTTATGAACGCAATTGTCATAATTGGCATGCTGGTACTTTTCGTCTGCGCCCCCATTGGAGTCGTCTTTGCTCCGAAACCGTGGCACAGGTTTACACTGATGGTAATTGTCGGCCTATTCTTTCTTTTGGCCTTTCCGGCTGTCGAATACATACAACGCTGCAAAGTGCATATGGCATTTCGCAGTGAAATGGTTGAGCCAACACACGAATTATGGAAACACATCGAAGATCAACTCAACGGAGGTTACATTGAAGATGCCCGGCGAGATGTAGAGACAATCCGCATGCGCTGGAATTACCCCTGCAACCCAACGAACACTCCCCACGAAATACTGAACAGCATCAAAACAAGAAATCCCCAACATCAGCCGTCGGCAAGCGCCGTTGGCACTGGACGATGAAACTGAACCACATAGCCGTGCTACTCGCCTTCGCTGTCGGTGTTCTGACGACTATTGGAATCACCAATATCGTCAGTACTCTACGGACAAGAAGCACCGCCAGCATGCCTCTCGGGGATGTCGATTTCAGGGAAGCGTGGCTTGGCGACGCGATCAAGTTTTTCGTAGACCACAAGGCGAACGCATCTCTCGGGGTTGAGTTCATGATCACACCCTCGCTAGCCAATGATCTCAGAACCCCTGCGGTGTCATTGAGTCTGAGCAATGCGACGCTGTCGACCGTTCTTGACCAGCTTGAGGAACTTGGCCTCTGCAGCTACCGGATTGACAACTCGTACGTTAATTTGAGCGAACACCCATCTGGTGTGCTGGCGCGCGCAACAGCGAAATGGGATCATCGACCTGATCCCCTCCTGAACTTAGCACTTGAGCAGGCGACCAACATCTGTAATAAGTGCGGCAATGTAATCAGTGAGGAGAGTGCCAACATCAACCTGCACCGTGGAGCTCCACACTGAACCATTAGACATGAACGACAAAGCAACAGATCTTCACCTACCCGCTGAACGGCCTGGCGCGGACGGCTACAGCTACCGCATGCCCAACTTTAAAGCCGGCAGCCGGTTGCTTTTCCAGGGCGACTCCATTACCGACATGAAATGGGGTCGCGACCAATCTGATCGCAACCATTATCTAGGCCATAGTTATGTTTATCTGATTGCAGCGAGACTCGGTGTTGACATGCCCAGTGCACAGTTGGACGTATACAACCGCGGCATGAGTGGGCACACGGTCGCGGATCTCCGCAAGCGCTGGCAAACTGATGCGATTGACATGAAGCCGGATCTGCTTAGCATTCTGATCGGAACCAATGATGCCGGCCAAGGGGTGCGACCTGATGCATTCGAGTCAGACTACCGCTATATCCTCGATGCAAGCGTCGAAGCCAACAGGAACCTTCGACTTGTCCTGCTGGATCCATTCGTGGTCCGGTCAGGCCAGTTGAAAAATGAAGACGAATGGACATCCCGCCGTAGTGCCATCGATAAGCTGGGGCATATTGTGGCACACTTGGCGAAGGACTATAGCGCGGTTCACATCAAGTTGCAGGTCATATTCGATATCGCCGCCGCGAGTTGCCACAAGGACACGAGCTCATAGCGCGGAACTGGCTCAGGGAGGTAAGCGCTCGATGGCCACAGGCATGAAAGGCTCTGAGCATGTCCAACAGACAGGCATCAGCCAGATGTTCGAGATTGACCATATCGAAGTGCGCGACGGAGCCACCTGGGTCTGTCTGCGCGAAGACCCGCAGTTGACGCAGGACGGCCACCGCGTCACCGTTGGAGAACGGGGACGTTCTAGGCAAAGACTTATTCGATAGCCATTTGTGGAGTAAGTGACACACTTATACCGCCGGGACGCCAGGCCGCAATGTTAGACAATAGCTTTTGTGCAAGGTTGAGTGAATGCTATTGGGGAAAGAGCAAGCAGGGAATCGCGTCTCGATAGTCGTCAACTGCAACCGAGTCCGCAGTGGCAGTCCGCATGTAGCGTCGGGGCGCGATTCCTGAATGACCGCGTGCTATATTCCTGGTGGTGATGCGGAGCCTCGCGCTCCCAGGATGGGGAATTTTCACCACGAAGGACACGAAGCGCACAAAGGGGAAGGGGTGGCGTTGGCTTCTGAACGCGCCAAATCCGGTCAAATCCTGATGCCGAGTGTTAAAAAAAACTAGGCACTCAGGCTTGATAATGAAGCTTGATAAAGCAGCTTAACCAGTCGCATAATCCTGCCAGCGGGGAAACGAGGCA
>JAIFLS010000229.1 GCA_020048935.1 bacterium
TGATGAAGAAGGTTCTGGTAGCAGTGATGGCGGGTGTTCTGGTCGGTTCCATGTTCATGGCGGGGCAGGTTCAGGCGAAGGAGAAGGGCGGCGGCGGACCGGCTGTTATTTCTTTCTTCCTTCCGGGCGTGGGCGAGTGGATTAATAGTGATCAGGAAGGTTCTTACCCCTTTGGCGAATGTATCGTCGGAGCACTGTGCTTTCCATTCATGATCAGTTCCGTAATCGATGCGGCTGGTGGCGCCACCGATCGGGATATGCGGTTTGAGTTCTGGTCCGCACCGAAGAAGTAAACAGCGAAACTTCGCTGTGAAGAGAGAGATACCACGTGCATAACGTGGTATCTTTTTTTCTGGTTTCGATGACGGGGCTGAACTATGAAAACGACGCAAAATACCAGCAGGGCCGGCTTACTGGCAGCATTGTTTTGCGTGGTGGGTGCGCTGACACCCGCCGTGGCCGCACACTCGGCATTCATGGAGCCTTGGTCCGCAAGCTCCCGTGATCCGATCATGGAACCATCCCTCCATAAGAGCGAGCATTCATCTGGGATTCCGTTTGATACCGGTCGGAGCCTAACGCGTGATTTTTCTTTCGGCTGGCTCCGTTTTTACCAGCGGTTTCTCTCGCCGGTAGGCACGGTACGATGCCCCATGGAGCCATCGTGCTCCCGCTACAGCATACAAGCCATCAATACTCATGGCATGACCAAGGGGATCGTAATGACGGCAGACCGACTTCTTCACGAGGCCGATGAGAAGCGCTGGGCCATGCAGATTCGCCACAAAGGTGGGGTGAAATATCTGGATCCCTTGGAGAATAATGATTTCTGGTGGTATCGACGATGAACTATATCAGGGGAGTGGTGATTGCTTGTTATCTGTTACTGGCAGCGGCGGCCGGCCCAGCCCAGGCCGGTACATCAGCTGCTGAAGTGCTGGCGTTCGCGGATCAATTATTTGGACAGAAGGACTATTATCGCGCGATCACGGAGTATAAGCGTTATTTGTTTCTAGAGCCGCGGGGCGAGGACGCGGTTACGGCTGAGTTCCAGATTGGCATGTCCTACTTGAACGGGGACAAGCTGGAGACGGCCATAGAGGTTTTCTCTGAGCTGGCGGATAGGCACATCAATGAGGTCATTGGCCGAAAGGCACTGCTGATGACGGCTGAGGCCTACTCGGGGCTCAAGAAGTATCGGGAAGCGCAGGATTCGCTGGAGAAGAGCCTGGCTATATATCCAGAGCATCCGGACAATGATGCCGTCAGAGTCCTGATTGGCTGGTGCCTGCTGCGCCAAGGAGAAACCGCGTCGGCGCGCGAGGCGTTCAGTCGTTGCGGAATCGACTCGCCATTGCGAAGCCAGGCCGAAAGAATGATTGGGGAAACAAGCGGTTACGATAGATTGCCGCTGAAATCGCCCCTTCTGGCCGGCTCCCTTTCCGCCGTTTTACCCGGTGCCGGGCAGTTGTATGTAGGCCGCCCGCGCGATGGAATGCTTGCGTTTCTGATCAACGGCACCCTGATACTGGCCGCGGTAGAGGCGTTCGATAAGGACCAGAACTTTGCCGGTAGCGTGTTTGTGTTACTTGATGTCAGTTGGTACGCGGGTAATATTTACAATGCGGTTAATGGCGCGCACAAGGTAAACCGAAGCCGCAAGCAAGATTTCCTGGATGAGGTCGAGGTCAAATGCGGTATCATGAGTTCCAGCGACCCCCGTGATGGACTCTCCCCGACATTGGCATTCCGGACTCGGTTCTAGGGGCTGATGACCTCAACGCCTTCAGGTGGGTTAAACTGAAATAATTCATCAGGCAGGAGTTCGTTGACCCTGATATTGCTTATTGATATTTGACTCTTGATCAATCCTTTATCTGTCCTGTAGAGCGCCTTGATATCCTGGGGAAACCAGAAATCGGGACCGACCTTGATGAACTGGGATGCCTTTGTTTGCATCACCAGATCGCCGGCTTCGTCGTAAAGATCATAATGAATCAAGGTGCCCTTTTCGCGATCTGCATGGACCACGAATTTCGGATTCCGTCCATGGACGATGGTGATGTTGCCATTGTCCTGACTGACACTGCTAACCCGGCCCAGCAGATTCGAGTAAGAGCCAAGACGCAGTCCGTCCACTGACACATGAGTCAGGATTGACATAATGGTTTCCATTCTCTTTTCCTGCGGCATGGCCTCCAGATCGGTTTTCAGCGCTCTTTTTGCCGAAGGAATGTACTCCCAGATGCTGTTTTCGTTGATCACGAGGTGACGGTGTAAGGGCTTGAAATATTCCACCTTGATCCATTCTGGATCCTTGTGTTTCAGATCCCATTTCTCCTCCACTGTTTGCTTACCGGAGGTTGTTACCCTGTTCACGGTATAGGATAGTGAGCTAAGGGTTGAAAACCGGTTGTTCATGAGCTCGAAGAGATCCCTGGCGTCATCGGCCGGAGCCGCTGCCGACGGGGATAAGCAAAAAAGGAAACATAGGAAAGAACAGGAAGCGCGGCTAAAAAGTCCATTATTCATAATTGTTTCCTGACTGCCATTACTACGGACCGAGATTTGCTCGGAATGCTGAAATAACTGACGAATCATGTCCAGCTAAATAATCAAAGCAGCGCGAACCATATCACCGAATAGGGGAATCTACTTGTCTTTCGCCCTTGGTTATGAGACCATCCTCGTTTGATTTTTCCAACCAAAGAGGAGGAACACGATGGCTGTCAAGAAAGTTGCCCTGTTAACCGCTGGCGGGCTTGCCCCCTGCCTGTCCGCATCGATCGCCGCGCTCATCGAGCGCTATACCGCCACCGCTCCGGACGTCGAGATCATCTGCTACCGCTCCGGCTACAAGGGACTGCTCACCGGCGACAGCTTTACCGTCACCCCGGACATGCGTGACCGGATTGCCGTGCTCTATCAGCACGGCGGCAGCCCGATAGGCAACAGCCGCGTGAAGCTCACCAATGTCAAGGACTGCCTCAAGCGCGGGCTGATCCGCGACGGCCAGGACCCGCTGAAAGTCGCCGCCGACCAATTGACCACCGACGGCGTGGATGTGCTGCATACGATCGGCGGGGATGACACCAACACCACGGCCGCCGACCTGGCCGCCTACCTCAAGACCCACAACTACGACTTGACGGTTGTCGGCCTGCCCAAGACCATCGACAACGATGTCTACCCCATCAAGCAGAGCCTGGGTGCCTGGACCGCCGCCGAGGAGGGTGCCCAGTTCTTCGCCAACGTCGTGGCCGAGCACAACGCGAACCCGCGGATGCTCATCATCCACGAGGTCATGGGACGCAACTGCGGCTGGCTGACGGCCTACACCGCCCGGATCTATTCCGAATACCTGCACGAGCTTGATTTCCTGCCGGAGATGGGACTCTCGCGTGAACGCAAGGACGTGCATGCTGTCTATATCCCCGAAATGTCAGTCGACATCCAGGCCGAGTCCAGGCGCCTGCGGGCCATCATGGACGAGATCGACTGCGTCAATATCTTCATTTCCGAGGGTGCCGGCGTGGAAACCATCGTGAAGGAACTCGAGGCCGCCGGCGAGACGGTGCCGCGCGACGCCTTCGGCCACGTCAAGCTCGATGCGGTCAACCCCGGCAAGTGGTTCGGCAGCCAGTTCGCCACGATGCTCGGGGCGGAAAAGACGCTGGTGCAGAAGAGTGGTTATTTCAGCCGGGCGGCGGCCTCCAGCGACGATGATATCGAGCTTATCCAGGCCTGCTGCAATCTGGCGGTCGACTCCGCCCTGCGTGGCGAGAGCGGCGTAGTCGGGCAGGACGAGGACCATGGCGACGCGCTGCGCGCTATCGAATTTGATCGTATCAAGGGCGGCAAGCCATTCGACATCAACCAGGGATGGTTCCAGGAACTGCTCCAGGCCATCGGCCAGCCCGCTGGCGCGAAACTCACCGTCAGCCATTGAGCCGTTGACTGATTTTGAGTAGGCCGGATGTGCAGATGTAGCCCAGTTGCGCCGCAACTGAGGCAACGGGGATGCGCTCGCGATAACGCAGATTCTCGAGGGTATGCCAAACAACAGTTCGCTTACAACACGGAAGCCGCGCTCGCGGCGCGAGCGGGCTACAGTTGTAGGTCGAAAATACGAAAACAGTGAAGTTCTAGGCGCGCGGAACCCGAAAATGATGCACACACATCCAGAGCACCCGACGCCTGATGCCGCCTCGCGCGGCAGAGCCGGCAGTCGACGGCGCTCGTTGCGGTTCGTGGCGATCGGGGGCTGCCTGGCGATGATCTATGGCGTGGGGGTCGGAAGCCCGGCGACGACGGAATTCTTCCGCGCCATCGGAGCCAATGAGTTCCACTTCGGCCTGATCACCGGCATTCCCATGATCATGCTGCTGATGCAGTTTGCCGGCGCCGCCGCGCTCAACCGTGCCAGGCGCCGCAAGCCCCTCTTCATCGCCTGCCTGATCATCTGCCGGCTGCTCTTCTTGCCGATCGCCTTCCTGCCCTTCCTTCTGGGCAGGACTGGCCAGCCGCTGATGATACCCGTTGTGATTGCCTTGCTGGCCATCAGCGCCGCCACGCACAACTTCGCGATACCCTTCTGGTTTTCCTGGATGGCGGACCTGATTCCAAAGCGCATCATCAACCGGGTTTGGGGCTGGCGGCAGATGGCGATGCACATCACCTGGACAGCAGCATTCCTGATGGTCACGCTTGCTCTTTACCTGATTGACAAACCCGTGACCCTCATCTTTCCTGCCCTTGTCCTGATCGCCGTTGTCGCGGGCGTGATCGACATCCTGCTTTTCCTGGATGTGGACGAGCCTCCCAACCTCATCACTGACAACAGCCACCCATGGGCTGACTTCATGGAACCCCTGCGGCATCCACTCTATCGACGCTTCGTGGCGTTTTCCTGCGCATGGAGCTTTTCCTGCACACTGGCCGCCTCGTTCATGCTCCTTTACGTACTCAAGGAACTCCACCTCGCCCCTTGGAAAGCCAGCTTGATCTGGTGCGTGCAGGGAGTCGGCATGGCGGCGGCCTCCAGCATGTGGGGGCGCCTTGCCGACCGTTACGGCAACCGGCCGGTGCTCAAGTTCTGCACGACGCTGAAACCGATGATCGTGATCGTGTTCCTGCTCCTGACGCCGGAAAATGTCGTCTGGCTGCTGCCGCTGGCCTTTTTCCCGGACGGCGCACTGAATGCAGGGAACACCTTGGCCACCAACGGCTACATGCTTTCCATAGCCCCCCGGCAAAACCGATCGATGTTCATCGCCACCATCACCGGGCTGGCTGGCGTCTGCGGGGGACTATCGGCCATGGCTGGAGGATTCCTGCTGGAGCGGATTTCCGGCTGGGAAGCAACATTGCTAGGGCATCAGTTGAATGCATATCACGCGATTTTCGGCATCAGCCTGCTCTTGCGGCTGCTGTGCCAGCCATTGGTGCGGCGCATCGAGGAACCCGGCTCAAGGCATACGCGGCAGATCATCGGGGCGATGATGGACGAGTGGCCGATGTGGATCGTCCGTTTCCCCGTCGGGCTCTACCGCCGCTACCGCGACCCCCGCCCATGAGACCGGCCGCCCCGCCTGCCACGACAAGACCGCCTGCAATCCCTAGAATGCTGACGGTCAGCCGCCACCCGTCGGGACGTTCCCCGAAGACGATCAACGCCGCCAGCACGCCCAGGGGGATCTTGACATTGTTGAACACACCCAACACCCCGGGATTGACCTTCCTGGCACCGAGGTTCCACAGGAAGAAAGCCACCGCTGACGGAACCGCACCGAGATAAAGCAGAACCCACCACTGCGTGGACGACGGACGGAACGCCGCCAGTCCGCCGGGGATCGCGAGCGCACCGGTCACCAGTACTGCCCCCAGGTACAGGAGACCGAAATGCCGCATGCCATTGCCGCCCGCCAGTCCCGGCTCCCGTTCCATCATCAGCTTGTACTCCACCTGTCCGGCGGCAAAACAAAGATTGGAAACCTGGATCATCACGATCCCCGGCAGCATGCCACCGCCGATCCTTTTCACGCTGAACAAGACCGCGACACCCACGATACCGAGCACCGCGGCCACGAAATAGGCCATGCGGAAACGCCCGCGGCGCCAGCCATCCAGCAGCGTGACAAATAAAGGGGTCATGATGGTGAACAATGCCACCTCATGACCGGCCAGTGATTGGTAAGCCTGGATGTAGACGGCATACATCAGGCCGTACTGCACCGCCCCGATCGCCATCAGGCGCACCGCCTGCTGCCAGGCAACACCGCGAACGCGCAGGAACGGCGCGGCTATCACCAGCGAGATCAGCAGGCGCACAAAGGCGACCGACTGCGAATCCAACCCGCCCAGATAGCGTCCGATCAACCCGAACGAGAACGCCCACATTAACGATGCCAAAGCCAGATAGCCCATGATCAGCCCCCTTCGCCCAAACGCTCCCGACGATACCACCGCCCCACCCCGATCTCAACTTCATTCACCACCGGGGCAAGCCCGGCGGGATCTCGAGCATCAAAACAGCAAAGGAGCTGGCCGTACTCCTGGCCCGGTTGAAACTGCGACTCCCGAATGTGCCACAGGAACTGAAAATGTAGTCAAGACTTTTGAGATCGTTTTGTTGATTTGCAACGACTTACGACTTCAGGAAGCGCCTAACTGGCGAACTCAGGTTAAATAGGCCCAATATCGATTCGGAACATCGCATTTTATATATTGACATATAATATCACTGTTTGAGAGTATTTGCTCATGGATATTAAGAAATACAGGGAAATCGAAAAATGGGCAACCGAACTGGACGGCGTTTTTACCCTTGCCGATCTGAAGGTTGTGCTGAATGAGACCGCCGATCCGACCCTCTATCGTGCGATTGCCAGGCTGGTGAGCAGCGGAGAATTACTCAAGGTCAAGCGAGGTATCTACGCCACGACGGGCGCATCACTGGCGACGATCAGCAACCGGATCGATCCGAACGCCTATATTTCCACCGGCACCGTACTTGCACGGCACGCCGTCATCGGATCCATCCCCGCACATAAGCTACAGGCGATCAAGGTGGGGCGTCCACGCTTGTATTCATGCGCAATCGGCAAGATTGAGCACCTCAGCATCAGTCCACACCTCTATTTCGGATTTAGCGATGTTGCCGGCATACGCATCGCCTCTCCGGAGAAAGCATTCCTCGACGTCTGCTACTTCACCTACCGCGGTCACCGTTTTTCCTTTGACCCGGACACGGACATCAACCTTGAGGCTCTGGATTTCGACCGGATCGAACGCGATCTGGACGCATACGATCCCCGATTCGTCTCATTTTTCAACAGCCACTGGAAACGACCATGATCGAGAAGGAACAACGACTACTGGCCCGCGTACTGGATCTGTTTGCACAGAAGTTCGACAGGAAAGCGGTGCTGCGCGGAGGCATGGTACTGCGCGTGCTGGGGTCGCCACGACTCACCAATGACCTCGATTATCTGTTTGTGCCCTACAAATCCAAAAAGGAAATCGTAGACGAAATCCTTATGTGCCTGCGTTCGATCGAAGGGGCTGAGCTCAGCTATTCGATCAACTCAAAGTGCCTGCGCGTGGTTCTGACCGTGGATCAAACGACGATCCAGATTGAAACCAAAGTCGCGATGGATGTCAAAACCACGACCACGTCCACCCGCCTGTTTTCGACCCAGTTCAACCTTCCTCCCCGCATCATTCATGTCGTTGATCCAAGCGTCGCGCTGGCCAACAAGATGGCGGCATGGAACGAGCGGCGCCTGATTCGCGATATCTACGATATCTGGTTCCTCTTGCAGATGCATACCCAGCCTGACACGGCCATTCTGGGATCACGACTCGCCGCCCCCGCCTACTCGTCGCTGGTGAAGAAAAAGGACTACTTCCCCGGACACACATGCAGTGAGTTCTATGAATTCCTGCGTACAAGCGTCGCCGCACTTTCCGACGAGCAGATCAGCAACGAGCTTTCAGACTACCTGCCGACTGCGGAGACGTCAGGTCTGAGCCTGCTGTTCAGGGCATCCCTGGCGAGGCTGGCATGACCCCAACGCCCACCCAGCCTGTAGCCTCGGCCGCCAAGGCCATGTATTATTTCAGCTTTTCAGCTTTTTGTAGCCTCGGCCGCCAAGGCCATGTATTATTTCAGCTTTTCAGCTTTTTCTCCGCCCCCCTACCCGTCCACGCTCTTCCTCCTTTAGCGGAATCGGAACACAGATCCAGACACGCTAAAGCCAACCGTGGAAAACTGCCAGCTTGGTGTGGCCCAGATGTTGGTCGATGCGTTCATGGCGCGGAAGGTGTAATAGTAGGTCCTGCCACCGGACAGGCTGGTGTTCGTATAGCTGATATTGGTGGAGGCCACGTTGGTGAAAGAGCCCGCCAAGGCACTCCCGGCCCACGCCCCGGCGTTGGTCGTCCCGTCTGTAATCCCCCAGTGGACATAAACGTCAGCATTCGTGCCGGAGCATTGCAGTGTCGCGTTCAACACCGCCGCCGTATTCGTTATAGCCGTCGGCGCAAGGTTCTGAATCCTCATGGCACCCCCATAGGGATACCGCACAATCACGATGCCCGAGCCGCCGGAGCCGCTGACACTCGCCGGATTCCAACTTCCTCCACCTCCACCTCCACCGGTATTCGCAACGCCATTCGAGGCGGCTACACCCGAATTTAGAATTGAACCGTTACCACCACCGCCAATGCCCCCCAGTCCACGAGTAGTGCCTGTATTGCCAGCGCCACCACCTCCACCACCAGCATACCAGTTGGTTATACCCGAAATATCGTATGCCAAGCCTGCTCCTCCCTGTCCGCACACTGCACCCGCTCCATTTGTACCTGCCGATCCTGCGCCGCCTCCGCCAGCTGAAGGATCCCCGCCACTGCTGCCTCCAACCTTGCCTTGTCCATTGGTGTACGAGCCGTATGTCCCTCCATGACTGCCACCACCACCTGAACCACCTGAAAGCCCGTTAGCGACATTCCACCCACCACCACCTCCCCCTCCATAAGAAATCAGGCCTGCAAATGTTGAATTACTGCCGTTTGAACCCTGGGTCCAAGCCTGTGGGTTACCTGCGCCACCAGCTCCAACGACAACCGCATTCGTGCCTGCAGAGAGCACCAGTCCATTAGTGTAGATTAATCCTCCGGCACCGCCGCCGCCGCCAATCGTCCCGCCGCCACCACCACCGCCCGCGACCACCAGCACGTCGGCACTGGTCGCGGTTGCGTTGCTGAACGTGTCGCTGACGTTGAAAGTGTGAACCACATAGCCGCCGGCATAGGGCGTATTGGTGGGATTTAGCCCGTTGGAATCCGTGTACGTGACCACTCCGCCCATGGCAGAAGGCGGCCCGAGCTTGAACGGGTGATCCGCCGGCAGACTCGCCTGCGTTCCCCACTTCCACGCGAGGTAGCCTTCGATCTTCTGGCGGTCTGAGGTGGAGATGTTTGTGTTGCAAATAATGGCTTCACCAAACTGGCCGTTCCACCAGGTATTGAAAGCAGATTCCGTCCGTCGAGAACCCAACACCACTTTTCCGGCATTAAAACTGCCTGATGAATTAACGCTGTTAGCAGCAGAACCGTTAAGATAAAGCGTGTCCGTTGATCCATTGAAAACCGTATCCGCAAGGAATGGGTTTGTCAGCGTGCCTGTTTTTAATGAAAGGAAAGCATTCCGATGCGTATAAATAGAATTTGCTGTTGTATTACTCTGGCCAAACAAAACCGCACTGCCGGTATTATTCCAGTCGTACACTGCAGCATTCGTCCATACAGACATCATGCCAGCATAATTAGTTTGGCTCGAGTTTAATGACTTCCCGACAAAGAACGCAGCCAGGGTTGTGCCGGTGTTCG
>JAIFLS010000071.1 GCA_020048935.1 bacterium
GGATGCGGCCGCGACACTATCCGGCAGGACCGGCTGGCTTGTCAATGAATCAATCAGGCAAAAAACATGCAAAAACATGCTCTTGCGTGGCGGCTGGTAGTCCGGTACAATAAAAAGCGAGGTGGGTTCGTTTAAGGAGACAGGTCCGTATCTGGAGAACGGTTATGCCCTGCAGGTCGCGATATGGCAGTCGTGCCGGACAGACGATGATCGAGTATCTGATCATCGCCGCCATGCTGCTTGCCACGGTGCCGGTCATGGCGGTCTTCCTCAGGGCCCTGCGGCAGCAAAGTGCGCGCACGCTGGAACTGGCGGCTTCGGAGTACCCGTGACACAGCAACACAACAACAGGAGGAGTCGGAACATGAGCAGGAACAGGAAGAGCGGACAGACCATGGTGGAGTACATCATTATCGTCGTCATCATCGCGATTGCCGCGATTGCCATCTTCGGCATTTTCGGCGACACCATCCGGCAGAAGCTCGGTGGCGCGGTCAGCGAGCTGGGCGGGGATACCGGGGCGGCGGCAACGGCTGTCGGCGAGACGGGTGACTCGCAGCAGTGGCTTAAGGATCTTGGCTCGGACGGAGCCGGCTCGGGCAACGGCAACTGAAACGGCGGTTGCCATGTCACGCATACGCGGATGGAGAGGCCCCGGCGCACGGCGCGCCGGGGGGCGTAGGCGTGCCGGTCAGTCCTTGATCGAGGCCTGTCTGGCGCTGCTGATCCTCTGTCTGGTGTTCATGGGTTTCTTCCAGGTCTCGCAACTGATCGGTGCCCGCCAGGTGCTGTATCATGCGGCGGCTCGCGGGGCGCGGGCGAAGATGGTCGGGTTCAACCGCTTCATGGTGGACAAGGCGATCCTGGTGGCGGCGATCCCGAATGCCGGACGCATGATCCAGCCCGACATCGCCAACGAGGACACGGCCCTGCGCGAGTGGCTTGCGACTGAGCGCGCCGGCGTGGTCTGGGACCGCGTGATGGAGGCGGATCCCGGCATGGCGGACGTGCACGAGGTCGAGCGCGCCCGCATCCCGGATTTCATGGGGGCCGAGTATTGGCCCTGGGCATTCGCCGTGCTTGACTACGATCACTGGGATACCGTACGCGCCACCGTGCCGGGTATGATGAACGACGGGGCGCCGCTGGATGTGAGTGTCCGCCAGCAGATCGACCTGCGCCGGTTGTTCGGCGTGGGGATCTACCGCCTGTTCTATGCCGAGGATATTCTTGAACTCGAGGGGGAGTCGCGCCTGGAAGCGCATTACCCGCTCTATATAGAGGACAACAACTGGTGAGGACGAGCCTTTCAGCACGATTCAAGGCCATTGTTCGGGCTGCCCTCCGGCCTTGTGCCGGTGGAAGCAAACGTTTTCTGCAGAGCCAGCCATCCCCCGAGTTTTCATCACCATCGGCGCAAGACCGAAGGGATCACCAGCGTCGCTCGGGGCAGGTGATGGTCTTCTTCATCATGATCGTCGTGCTGCTCACCTTCACCGCGCTCTGGAACTTCGACCTGCAAAAACTCTTCCGCGTCAAATCCGTGACACAGAATAGCGGCGATGCCGCCGCGCTGATGGCCGCCCGCTGGCAGGCGATCTCGCTGAACCTCGCCGGTGATATCAACCTGCTGCAAGTCATCGCCCTGAGCGAAGGCGACACGGCCGCGCTGGGGGCTATCAGCAACCTGCAGGCGCGTCTGCGCTTTACCGGTCCGATGACGGCTATGCTCGCCTCCCAGCAGGCCGCCAAGAACAACGGACTGCACGTGAATCCGGAATACACCGCCTTTCTTCATGAACACGCCGTGCGCGTGCGCGAGGAGTACCCGACCGCCGTGGGTGCCGACGGCGAGATGCTCTTTCCCGAACCCTGGCCCGGTGCCTGGCAGGTCTACAGCCGCATGATCGAGACCGTCGCCGATGACGGGGTTGCCGCCGCGCCGGACAACATGCGTCTCTACAGCGACCATGACACCGGCGGGCACATGTTGTATGATGTCGGCTTCTACGAGGCGATTGCCGGGCGCAACTGGTGCTGGTTCCACTTCAATGCCCCGACGCTGCTCGAGGATTACGTGAACTTCTTCCCAGCCTGGTGGCCGCCGCTGCCGGAGCCGCCGCGCAGCGATGTCAGCAACAGCGAGTTCTACGGCTTGCGCCTGGATTCGACCGTGCGTTCGATGGAGGGATTCGGGCTGACGGCCGATGAGGTGGCCGGACGGGCGACCGAACGCGGTCTCAGCGGCGTGGTCAACGAGACGGGCATGACCACCGACGTGGCCTGGGTGGTGTACGACGGGAGCTGGGGCGCATGGGATGCGGCCTCGACGTCAGGCGAGTATCCGTTCCCGTTCTCCGGTTCGGTGCGCGATGTCTACAACTACGCCGGAGCCGATGCCGCCGTGCGCGTGGAGGCTACCGCCGGCCGGCTGACCCCTGGCGGCGGCGGTGCTTCGATCTCCAACACGCTGACCTGGACCTCTGCCGCCAAACCCTTCGGCTCCCTGGAGGGAGAACAGTTGCCGACAGCCTACCGGCTGGTGTTGCCCGCCTTCAGTGATGTGCGACTGATCCCCGTGGATACCTCGTCCGCACCGGCGGCGGGCGGCTTCAACCTGGCCTGGCGCGAGCATATCGAGCAGCACTTGCCCGGCTACATGGAGGATGGCCCCTTCTCCACGCCGTCCTCCTGCTGGTATTGCCGCCAGCTTCGGCGATGGGAGGAAGTGGGATTCCGGCAGACAGGCGCGGATTGGCTTCGGCTGAATTCGGACCAGTGCCGTCCGACCGGCGGTGGCGGTGGCGGCGGATCGGGAGGGTCACGTCGTGGACACTAATCTTCAAAGAAATCACCGACGCGGGCAGGCGATGATCGAACTGACCACCGGCATGCTGGTGCTGATCGTGCTGGCGGCCATCCTTTTCCAGTTGACGCAATTCGTTCGTGTGGGTCACGAGACGGCGGTGCGCGCTCGCTCGCTGGCCGGTGAGCTGGCCCTGCAGGACACGCCGTATTCGGTGACTGCCGCCTATATCGCCGAGATCGAGACGGGGCCGGACGGCAAACCCTATACCCGTGATGATGAATTCCAGGCGGCGGACCCCGGCCTCTACAATGACGGGATTCTCGAACCCCTTGCCGGTGATCCGGCGGATTGGAACACGCTGGATGCCGTTCCCGGCAACGCGTTCTCCGAGCTGCGCGCCAGTGCAAGCCCGATCTCGATCTTCGGTCTGCTGCGCGGTGAAGATAACGACGATGTCGATCTCCTGCCCGCCGTCCAGCACCTGCTTTACCGCGCGGAAAGCATCCGTATCGAGGAGACCGTCTGGATGCCATGGACAAGGGGGGTCTATTGAACGACTTTCAAAACGACCAATGGCTCGCGAGGACGCTCGCCCTCCCCTCAGGGCAATCACGCGTTATTGATGACATGGGAGAGCGAGCGTCCTCGCGAGCTGCGTGTTTCAAGGGGGGCCTTCTGACCCGATTACCAAGGTGCCTGACTGCTCTGTTATTGCTGGTTGTGCTGGGCACAGCCTCACACGCGCGGGTCTTCACCCGAAGTGTGGCAAGTGACGATGTTCCCGCGTTCCTCGAGCAGCTTGGCGGTCGGACCGCCTACCGGGCACCGGTGCGGATCAACGGCGAGGACGCGCGGTTGCAGGTGATCGGCTTCGATGATCCGAACGACGCGCGCGCGGCGGAGATCCGTGCCGTGCTGAAGCTGGACCCGTCGGCGCTCGGCGCCGACGCCCTCTACACCATCGCGGGGACGGACCGGGTGACCCGCCTGCTGCTGTTACGTCCGGGCGGCGGTGTGCAGACCTTGGCGGTGGTGATCGAGCAGGGGGCGGATGCCTTTCGCCGCCGTCGCTCTGGCGGTGGCATCGCGGCGCGGGTGCTGCCCCTGCCGGTCTATCCCGGCAGCACGCCCGGCCTCCAGGCCGAGAACGAGGATACCGGAATGATCTTCGGCACCTTCTCCGCTCCGGCGGCGGCCCCGGAGCAGGTGACGGCCTTCTACCACGCCGCGCTGGCCGCCGCCGGCTGGCAGCCGATGTTCCCGGATGCCGATCCGTCCGGCGCCCGGCTTTATCTGCGCCGCGACGCCCTCTGTTTCGTGCTGGCGGCCCCGGGCGCTTCGGGCAGTCACATATCGTTGTTGCACAAATCCCTGAAAAACCCTAAAGATTAAAGGCGTGCTGTCAAAAATTGAATGGGCAAAAAGTATGAATAGGGAAATCGGTTAACGAGAACGGCGACGAGAACGGTGAACGATTATGTTGCCCGCGACTCGTAATCCGTTCTCGTCGCCGTTCTCGTTGACCGAAATAGAGGGGAGAATATGAAAGAGAAAATCACACTGGCGGTTTCGTTGCTGATGGGGATCATCGCGTTGCTGATTACCACCCGCTACATCAAGCAGAAGGAGGCGGCGCTCAACCTGGAATTGCAGAAGATCTATGATGGCGCACGCAAGGTTTCGGTGGTTGTGGCCGCCGATGCCATTCCCGCCGGCACGGTCATCACCCGCAAGGACCTGGGTATGTTGAGCGTCTTCGAGTCTGCGGCGGGCAGCCATGCCGTCACCCCCGACGATGCGAATTTCGTGCTGGGCAAGAAGACCGTTTTCCCGCTGAAGCGCGGCGAGGTTCTTTCCTGGTCGTTCATCGAAGGCGGTGCTCCCGCCGCATCCGGGCTCTCGGCGCTGGTCACGCCCGGCCTGCGGGCGGTGTCGCTGCCGATCGGCGGCGCCCAGGCCGTCAGCGGCATGGTGCGCCCGAGCGATCGCATCGACGTGCTCGGGACCTTCTCGTTCCCGTCGAAAACGCAGCCGGATGTCATGGAGAACGTGACCCTGACCGTGCTGCAGGATGTGACCGTGCTGGCGACCGGCCAGACCACGGCCCGCCAGTTGCAGAGCACGCGCGGCGCGCGAGCCGAAGCGGGAAGTAGCTATAGCACGGTCACGCTCGAGGTGTCTGCCGAGGAGGCCGAGCTGCTCGTCTTCGCCCAGCAGATGCGCGGCAGCCTGACGCTGACGCTGCGCAACCCCGGCGATGTGACCTGGAAACGCGATCTGCCGTCGGTCAACTTCGACCATGTGCAGAGTGAATTGCCGGCGATCAACCTGCGGCGCCAGCGCGATATCCGCCACAAGAGCAACCTTTAACGGAGCCCCGCCGATGAGCAAGCCCGCCATACTGGAAATACGCCGTCCCGACCATGCGCCGACCACATTCGAGATCGAGCCGGCCGTCTACACCATCGGCAGCGATGCGGATTGCCATATCCAGCTCAACAGCCCGGATATCGATGGCCGCCATGCGATCCTGACCGTACGCGACGAGGGGGCCTGGATCGAGGCCCTCGGCAGCGGCACGCTGCTGGCCGGCGAGCCGGTCAGGGGCCGTGCCGCGGTCGCCAGCGGGGTGCCGATCCGGCTTTCGCATTTCACCCTGGTGCTGACGCTGCCGGGCTCGGCTACAGTTTCCCCCCCCGTGGCAGTCCCGCCGCCTGCCGCCGCTCGTCCGCCTGTTCCCCCTGTCGTGGCGGCATCCGCCGCGCATCCGCCGCCTGCGCCAGCCGTTCCCGCCGCCCGTGTTCCCGCCGCCCGTGCAGCCGCAACGGACACCCCCGCGCCGAAGAACGATCTCAAGCGCTCGATCAAGCAACAGATCCACAGCGAGCTGGTCGAGCGCCTCGATATCAAGCGCCTGACCGCCTCGCATATGCAGAAGGACCAGCTCAGCGTCAAGGTGCGCACCACCCTCAAGAGCATTGTCGAGGACGTCCGTACCAAGCTCCCGCCGGGCGTGACACCGGACGAGTTGATGAAGGAGATCTACGACGAGGCACTCGGCCTGGGTCCGCTGGAGGATCTGCTGGCCGATGAGAACGTGTCGGAGATCATGGTCAACGGCCCGGACCGGATCTACGTTGAAAGCGGTGGAAAACTCAAGCGCACCGGGCTTTCGTTCATGGACGACAGTTCGGTGCTCGCGATCATCGAGCGTATTGTCTCGCCGATCGGCAGGCGTATCGATGAAAGCCAGCCCTATGTGGATGCGCGCCTGCCTGACGGCTCGCGTGTCAACGCCATCATCCACCCGTTGTCGCTGACCGGCCCCTGCCTGACGATCCGCAAGTTCTCCAAAGTCCCGTTCACGGACCGCGACCTGATCCGGTTCGGGACGCTGACGCAGGATATGGCGGACTTCCTGAAGCTGTGCATCACGCTTCGCAAGAACATCATCGTTTCCGGCGGTACCGGCTCCGGCAAGACGACGTTCCTGAACATGCTCAGCGGCTACCTGCCCGAGACTGATCGCATCGTCACGATCGAGGATGCCGCCGAACTGCGGCTCACGCAGGACCACGTCATCCGGCTGGAGTCCCGCCCGCCGAACATCGAGGGGCGGGGGGCGATCACCATCCGTGATCTCGTGCGCAATGCCTTGCGTATGCGGCCCGACCGCATCGTCGTCGGCGAATGCCGCGGCGGCGAATCGCTCGACATGCTCCAGGCGATGAATACCGGCCATGACGGCTCGCTGACCACGGTGCATGCCAACACGCCGCGCGACGTGATCTCGCGTCTCGAGACGATGGTGCTGATGAGCGGCATGGACCTGCCCGCCCGCGCGATCCGCGAGCAGATTGCCGCCGCCGTGGACCTGATCGCCCACGAGGCCCGCCTGAGCGACGGTTCTCGGCGCATCACGAAGATCACCGAGGTGCTCGGGCTCGAAGGCAACCAGATCGTCATGCAGGACATCTTCGAGTACAAGCAAACCGGCCTGGATCCCCAGGGGCGCATCCTGGGCGTCTTTACCCCCACCGGTGCCGTGCCGACGTTCCTCGAGAACCTGGCGGCGCGCGGCCTTTCGATCGACCATTCGATCTTCACCCCGGTTAAGGAGGAGCCTCGCGGATGATGCTCGTGACCGCACTGCTGCTGATGTTCCTGAGTGTTTCCGGGCTGGCATATGTCGCCATCCGCGCGTTGCAGTCCGGTGCCCGCAACTATTCCGGAGTCTATGCGCAGGAGACCGCCAGCGCCTTCGAGGACCTGTTCCTTTTTATCCCGGCGCGGCGGGTGGCCGAGCTGGGCTGGGGACTTTGCGGCGTGGTCTTCCTGCTGGTGTTCCTGGTCGCGGGCGGTTTGCAGTCGCTCGACAAGGCGATGCAGGCCTCCGTTGCCGGCGCGGTGTTCGCCCTGCCGGTGCTGCGGGTCCCGCGCCTGCTGTTGCATTTCCTCAGGGCGCGCCGGCTCAAGAAGTTCAACGTCCAGCTTGTCGAGGCGCTGGGCGGCATGAGCAATTCGCTCAAGGCCGGCTTCAGCATCACGCAGAGTTTCGAGACGATCGCCCGTGATGGCGAGAATCCGATTGCCCAGGAGTTCGGCGCGTTGCTGCAGCAGACCCGCGTCGGCGTGAGTTTCTCGGATGCACTGGTCAACCTGCAGGACCGTGTCGGCAGCGACGACCTGACGCTGGTATGCCTGGCAGTGGAGACAGCCCGCCAGACCGGTGGCAACCTGACCGGGATCTTCGAGCAGATCGCCGCCACGATCCGCGAGCGGTTCCGGATCGAGAACCGCATCCAGACGCTGACCGCCCAGGGCAAGCTACAGGGGATTGTCGTCGGTGCCATGCCCCTGATCATCGCCGCCGCGCTGATGATCGTCGATCCCGAGATGATGATTCCCTTCCTGCGCTCGCTGATGGGCTTGGCCATCATCCTGATCGTGGGCGTGCTGCTGACCTGCGGCGGGCTGATGATCCGCAAGATCGTGAGGATTGACGTATGACACCGATAAAACTCGATGGTTTTATGCCTTGGCTGATCGTGCTGCTCTGGGTGGTCACGGCGGCCGGTATCGGCGCGTATGGTGCCAGCGTGGCCCGTAACATCACCTATGTCACGCTTGCCGATGGACGCAAGCGCGAGCGTCGCCTGCCGTTCCTGTTCCGGCTGCTCATCCCGCTGACGCCGAATGTCGCCCCGCTTTTCCGGCACT
>JAIFLS010000144.1 GCA_020048935.1 bacterium
TAATGTGATCAGGGCGATAGTTGCGCAGCATGGTACGCATCCAGCGCATATCCTCAACCGTGCTGCAATACATCACGAAGCGCCAATTGAAATCGCTATAGGTACCAAAGGCCGGATCAAGCAGGCCATCAAGGAAGGCCTTCTCATAATCCAGATAGACTTCCACCATCACCTCTGCTGCCGTCATGCCCTCCTTCGTGATACACCCGTCAGGATGCTCCATGGCGCTTGCCAGTGCGAAGCGCTGGAAGAAACCATCCTTTGCGCGTGGGCTGGCCTTCTGGATGGCCTTGTAGATCTGCATCGCCTGAGCATACTTGCCCTGATAGCAGCCTCCCAACTCTAAGATCTGCTTGATAAGCTTGTCATCCCCCAGAAGCTCATCAATCAGTGCTTCCTCCTCCTTGCCTTGTTGCGCGAACAAGGCAAGTCCGCGCGGGGTGGCATGTGCAAGAAGCGCATGTTTTCGCATCTTGATATCCAGTTTATCACTCGAGAGGAACCCGTCGGCATCAGAAAGCACTGACGCCGCAGCCACCACAGCGTTTGACTGGGCTTCCGCATACAGCTTATGGCTAGGTGCATATCTTGGAGGCGCGCACTTGAGTCCGTTCGGATTCGGTTGGGGCGGTACGGCAGCCACAGCCGCATGGGCATTCATAAATGCAGTCTTCATCTGCTCATCAACAACGGGCACCGCCGCCGAAATATCCTGTTTCAGCGCGGCAAGTATCGCTGTGAATTTTGCCAGAAGATTCTCGCCCTGCGCCGACAGGGCCGCCTCACTCCATTTAGCGGTGGTGCCGGGATCGATCTCAACATCGTTAACGGTATCTACGCGGCCTGTCACCGCCCCCTTCTTGTCCTGTGCCAATGCGATATTGCAATGGCCCGCCAGAATCACGCCTGCAAAACTACTGATAACAATTATTCGTTGTATCTTCATAACTCAATCACCTCCTATTTCTTAATCTCACTCAAGGCCCTTAATCTCTCATGGAATACACTGTATACGTTGGGCTTGTGCGGTCTGGAAGGCTGCTCGCAGTGTTTGCGCAGGTCATCCGCCTCTTCCTTGCGTCCGAGCTGATCGAGAATCAGGATCTTCTCAGCCCACAGTGCTGGTAGCGTGTCGCAGACCTCCTTCATGACAACAGTTGCCGCGTCTTTCTGCCATTCAGCAGGATTATTGTTTCTCCGCCCCCGGAAATGTTGCAGCTTGTGCGCGTCGATCGCCTTGTCTATAGCGTCAAGCGCCGCTTCCCATTCTTTCAACCCAATATGGGCAAGCGCCTTGCCATGATATCTTGGCGGTAGCCAACCGTAGCGATCCGCCTCGCCCGGTGGAAAAGGGCCGGAGAAGACGCGTGCGGCCTCCTTGTAATCGCCTTTGGCGAGTAGTTCATACGCGGTTTCCACCTCGCATGCCTCAACATGAACTCGCATGGCGAGCAGAAACGCGTACGGGAATCCGAATTCAGTCTGGTAACTCAGTCCGGATGCTTGCCAGGCAATCGAACCATCGCGGCGCAGCACGAAGACATTGGGGATGCGATCCGCGGAAAGTATACCGAGCTGCCGAACCATTGGATTATTCAGCCCGCTAGGTACCATGACCGCCTGGCAATCCCACTTGTTCGTCTCCATCAGAAACCGGACCTGATCAGAATTATCCGTCAGAAAAGCGGCGACAAAGTTGATGTCTTTGTTGATATGGCTTGATGTCAAATCCCCCGCATTCCGCATCACCCCGCGAATACAGTCGTTTTTCGTCGCATTGCCGCGGGAATCCAGGACCACAGGAAAGTCCGCCTTTGGATCTGCCGGCGGCTCCACAAACAGAAGATAGGTCAGTTTTCCATTTGTTTCCCTCGGCAGGATGAACGCTGAGCCGTCAAGCTTCCTGAGTTCAATATCGGGCAGCCGGTTTGTCGATGCAGCCTGTCCGAAAGCAACGATGTGATAACGCGGGTGCCTCTCCTGGCGACTGTAGTTCGCTTTCAACAGGCGGTATTGATGATGCCTGTCGCGCAGCAACGAAGTGAATGCATAGAACGCGGGATTTTCGGCATTTTTATCCAGGAATAATCCTCGATATTTCTCATGCAGTTCTCTGGACCTCGCCTCAAGGGCCAAAATAGCTGCAGCCGCCAGAGCCGGAGCAGGCGCGTCACTGCCGCCACAATCCTCCAGAAATCGGGTCACCACTAACTCCGCGTCAGCTTCTTCATTTCGCAGAGCCTCTTTGGCCAGACAGAAGCGAGGAATGACATCCTCTCCCGCTGTAGGCGTAGATGCCAAAACAACTTTCGCCTCTGAAACCGCATCCACAAGATATTTTGGCTGGCAAGCCAGGTACCGCATACCCAGCAGTGCAATGATGCGTCGATTGCGAACGCCACCTGTATCCGGAGCGTTTGGATCTTTCTGGATGGCCTCGGCGCATAGCTCCGCCGTTCTTGTGTAGCGGGAAAGCGCATCTTCCTCGGTTAGCCGGTACCGAAAAGGAGGCATTACGAAACCGTTCTGGATGGCTTGCACCGTGGATGTCGGTTGCGGATTGGTGGAAGGTTGCCCGGACAAAAGAAAATCGCCAATAAACAGGTACTGGAGTTGAGCGCTATAGCGTTCCTCAGAGACCGTTGCCGGATCAAGCGCATTCATGAGCCCATGGACCATCTCCGGCCTGATAACAGAAAGCCCGTACTCGTTTACTAATAGTGATACAGGATCGCCCTGCGCGTATGTACGATACACCTGGCTGCCTCTCCCCTCAGGCAGAAGCAAGGCGGCCCAGTCAAGCCCTTGCTCCTTCAGGATCGACGCGCCCCCGTCCGTCAGTTCATCCAGATTAAAGCTAAAGACATGCACACGCCCTGAAAACTGCGCCAGATTCTCTTTTGTCCTTGCCAGATACTTCTCATACCCCGGATTATTCTTGGACCAGAAAACGATCATGCACATACGCCCGACAGTATCAGAGGGAAAGCTGAGCGTCGTGCCGTCGCTGCGCTCGAATGTCCCCTTGAAACTGACGTCCAGCCGGCTTATCTTCAGATGCTTTCGTCGAAACTCGATGACCTCGGCATCGTCGGAGAAATTTTCGTCCAGCGCATAAACAATCGCATCCTCGAGTTCAGGTGCATCAAGCTTCTGGACAATAAGGACCCCCATAAGCAGGCTTTTGGCCTCAGCCGTTGTCCCGCGATATCGCTCTATCAGTTCCGCAAGCGCGTTCGCACGCTCTTCCAGCGTGGCGTTCTTCCCGGAGAGTTCTCTTTCGGAAAGCAGAAGATCTGCTTCAAGCCGGATCTCGGCATATTCATCCGGTGCCATTTTCAGTTTCTCACACGTTTCGAACAGTGCCGTTCGATTCTGCTCGATGTTCTCAACGTCAAGCAAGTGTTTCTGGCACTGGAATATGACGCCCAGTAGACGAAACCGGTTTGCTGCTTCGGGCGCTGCCTTGATCAGCTCAAGCCCTTTTCGCGCGGCGTTCTTGAATGTCCGCCGGCTGGCTGTTGATATCGCGCCCTGCCTCGCCCCGTCCTGCAACGCCTGCTCGATAGAAACGATGTCGTCCTCGGGGATGAGTGCGCTCTCCGGTGCGGCATCGACAGCACCTATGCATCCAAACACCAAAAGCCCGAAGAGAAAAATCTGTACATCGTGTGTTAAGTTATATAGGTATTTTCCTGCTTTCATTCCGTTACTTCCCCTCCAGCTCCAACCGCACCTGCTTAAGCTGCTCATAGTAAACGCCAACAGGAACCCCACCCCTGGCTTCCCCCGGCGGCAGCTTGGAATGCGGCAGGCGCTCCTTCGAGGCACGACTACGTTCAATCCTTGCCTCCTGTTCACGGCCCAGCTTCTCAAGAATGGCCGCCTTTGTCAGATGCATTTCGACAATACCATGACACTTGCACATGGCGCTCTTGAAATCGTCACGGCGCCGTTCGATCGCCTTATCGATTTCACCCAGAGCGGCATTCCAGTCCTTGATCCCCATATAGGCAAGCGCCCGGCCCTGAAAACGATCTGCGGCCCACCAGTCAGATCTGCTGTCGGCCGGCGCAAAGTTCTGGAAAATCGCAAGCGCATTCGTGAAATCACCCTTCTGAAGCACCTCGAAGGCCGTATCCGATTTAATCTTCTCTATATTTGACCCTATGCCGAGTGTCATCGCGTATCCAACCCCAGATCCATAATGCCTGTATTCCAGCCCGGATATCGTCCAGGCAACTGTGCCGTCAGGACGAAAAAGCAGGGGATTCGGCATCCTGTCGGCAGAAAGAATTCCAAGCTGCTGAACCAGCGGGTTCCCTAGGCCGCCCGGCAGAATCCCGACCTGCAGCTCACTGTCCAAACCGGTAATCATCGACCTTGCCGTGTTCGTATCGTCAGAAAGGAAGGTAACCACCGCCTTCACCCCTCTGCTCGTATAAGTCCTGCCAAAACCGTTGACTTGATCAACAAGATTGCTCCGCGCCGACAAGTCCACCGGAGGCTCAGCGAAGACGACACCCAGCATCGCCCCTGCCGCATATTCCGGGATCTTGAGTACGCCACCGTCGAGCGTCCTGAGCTCGAACTGGATACGGCGGTTCCTGTCCTGCGGCTCCTCAAGCCCTGCGACAATGTCCCTGAACTTATACTTCTGGGGCCTGTCAAATCCATAGCCTCCGGGAGACGCCCAGAAGTTGCGATAGCAATGGTGCCTGTCTCGCAGGAAAGCATACACCTGCCACAGATATGGGTGCTCACTTTCTTCCAACGCCAGAAGCTTCTGACGATACTGCTCGTGACTCGTGCGCGCGTTGGACTCAAGGGCTAGAATGGCTGCAGCGGCCAAAGCGGATGCTGGCGCATTCTCGCCGCCTGACTCTGTGATTAAGCCGGCAAGAAGCACTTCAGGGTCAATATTACCATTACGCAGTGCCTCTTTTGCAAGACAGAACCGAGCGGCCACATCCGCACCAGCAGGCAAGTCCATAGCCAGCACCGTCTTCGCCTCCTTCACTGCCTCTTCCAGATGCTTCGGCTCACCAGCCCCATTCCACATGCCTATCAGCGCAATCATCCTGCGGTTGCGCACAACCCAAAGCTCGGGCGCTTTTGAATACTTCTTGATTGCACTGGCACAGAGGTTCTCCGCCTTCACGTAGTTATCCAACTCCTGCTTCCGCGGTAGCCGATAGCGTAACGGCGGAGCAACGAAACACTCCTGTATGGTTTGTAGCGTTGCAGTCGGAACCACATCGCCCTGTTCGGATGCTGGGGGTTCGGTGCTGGTTGCTGGACGTTGCTGTTTGGCCACGCCAGTCTCTGCAACAAGGAAGTCGCCAATGAAAAGAGACCGCAGCTGCGCCAGGTAACGTTCACTGTCAAGCGTCTGCACGATGTCCGGCAGGTTCAAGCCCTGGCCAATGCCGACGACTCCACCGATTTCCTGTTTCGCTGGCGGCGGGCGGAGCAGCGCATGTCCCTGTCCGTTGACCAGCACGGCGAGTGGTGCACTCGTCGCGTACGCCTGAAAAGCCGAAGATCCGCTTCCGCCTGGCAGGTGCAAGGCTGTCCAATCCAGCTTCATTTTGCGCAGGATCTTCTCGCCCGCGTCAGGAAGCTCATCAAGGTTTAAACTAAAAACCCTGAACCGGCCGGGATGACTGTCCTGCATCGTTTTGAAAGCAGCCAGATTCTTGTCCAATTCCGGCATGGCTTCAGACCAGAAACAGACAACATACTGATGCCCCAGGAAATCATAAGGAAACACTAACAAGGATCCGGACGCTGTCTTGAATGTGCCGCTGAATACGACATCCGTCTCGCCTCCGGGATTGCTTTTACGCCGGAACTCAATTGCCTTGTGATCTCCGGCGAAGCGCTCGAACATCGTGTCGCGAATCCCTTTGTCGACATCAAACTCCTGAAGATTGACAGCGACAAGCGATCCCATCATAAGGCTCTTCCATTCGGCCTGGGTGCCACGATACTTAGCCAGCATAAGCTCAAGCGCCTGCACGCGCTCATCCGTTGTGGCCTGCTTGAGAGCAAGGTCTCGTTCGGAAAGCAGCATATCCGCTTCCAGGCGGAGTTCTGCATACTCATCCGGCGCTATTGCCAGCTTTTCGCATGTAGCAAATATGGCACTACGATTCTCTTCTGTTGTCTCAAGAGTTAACACCCTCTTCTGGCAATCGAACATGACGGCAAGGGCTTCATAACGGTTCGGTGCCTCCCCGTCGGCCGCAATCAGAGCTTCAGCCTTGCGAATGACACCCTTGCAGGCCCTGCGCACATCGACCGATGTTGCCCCTCTCACCCCATCCGCCATCTCAGACTGAAGCGCTTCGATTTCAGAATCGGGAATAGACGCAGCCACCTTCTCTTGTGCAATCCCTGACATCGGCAACAAGATCAACCCTAACAAACACGCAAGGCCAGAGTTCCATGATATGATAACTGACAACAGACTACTGGTCACTGATCACGCCCCCTTATCGCTGATAAATCGGAATATACCTGTGCGGCGTGGCCAGAATGATAATCGCCATCGGAGTCTCGTAGCTCGCGCCGGTGGTTCCGTTCTTGTTCTTGGTTCCGCCCCAAGCACCATCCGCACCCTGCTTGCGAATCAGCGCATCGCGAATCAGCGGATACCACTCGGAATAGTACTCATCTCCTGCCTGAACCATGGCGTGAATGGCGTAGTAATGACCGTAGTAGTAATGCCCGAAATTGTTATCGATGATGCCGGGAGACCTTTCCTTGAGAAAGCGCAGTGCGGACAGAACCATTTCGGATCCGCGCTCACCAGCAAGCTGCGCGGCGTATGCACCACCCCCAGTACAGGCAATGGAATCATTCTTCTGAACTCCTGTCGGCACATAGTTGAATCCGCCAGTGGCCTGGCTGGTTGCGGACTCAAAATAAGTAACGACTTTTGCAATCGTCTCATTAGGCACGACGATGCCCGCTTGCCGCGCGGAAGCAAGGGCGACAAAAACCATCACCGTTACGGATGTATCCTGGCCTGCGTCCGAACTCGGCTGATACCGCCAGCCGCCGCCTTCATTCTGAGAACGCAGTATCACATTAACCGCCGCTTCAACGGCCTTTTGAATTTCGTCATCCTCATTCCTGTCCCTGGTCATGCCCCACATCTCGGTAAGCGCCAGCGTGGCAAGCCCATGTTCATACATCGATGAGCCCAGATAGCCCTCCGGCGCTTCTTTAGCCTTCTTGAGCAGCCAGTCCTTGGCCTTGTTTAATGCGTCACCATTTGGGCCTGAACCGGGGAACTGCGCTTTCGACATGAACGCCATCAATGCCAGCGACGTAATCGCAACCTCTCTTTCGCCAACATCTCCGGCGGCCCAGGACCCGTCAGCTCTCTGGGTAGCGAGCAGATGCTTCAGCCCCCGATCAATCGCCTCCGATGCCTTCGCAGTCAACTCCGGCGAATCATTGGCTCCAGTGGCAAGCGGCAAGTGGCAAGCGGCAAGGATAGAGAACACTATGAAACCGGCAACGACCTTCGCCCGCACACCGAACCCTGACCTTGGCCCTCTGACCTCTGACCTCTTCATTTCGCCAGCCTTTCATAATAGTCCTTGAGAATCGCCCGGTATTCCAGCGGCAGTTCGCGGGCAAAATTCTCGTTAAGCGCTGCGCGATCACGTCGCCCGAGCACCTCCCATTCCAGCTTGCCGTCCGGCGGTCTGACCCCTGTGACCATGCCGGGCATAAAGAGCATAAGAAGATCTTCTTGCTCAGAGAAGTCCTCCGTTGGAACCGGGTCACCAGAACTGGGACCGGGTTGATTCACATAGAACTTGAGAGCGTATTCCGCGACAAAGTGACGAAGCCCCTCAGCCGCTTTCCTCTGATTCTCAACGGACTTCGTGCGATCCTTTGCCTTGGCACCCGCCGCAGCCAGGGCGAGACGTTCCTGTGCGGCGACAAGGTTGCGATGCAGGTTCGCAGGCGGCAGCGGCTGAACCGGTTCTATAACCACCGGCTCTCCCTTCTTGGGCTTCTTGACCGTATCCGGAATCACAGGATTCTTATGGAGCTTGGCCCGCTCGATATACGGACCACATGCGTTCCCAAACGCAAGCAGTTTTGCCTCAAAGGCTGCTGTCTCATCCGGCTTGGCCGCAGAGCTCTCGCGGTACATATCTTTCTGCCGGGCCGCCATCGCCAGCACTTCACGCAACAAGACGAACTGCTCCGGAATCGGCTGCGCTGGTGCCGGAGCGCTAAGAACAGCGGCAAGCCGCTGCATCAGCGTTAGAAGTGTGCCAAGGTCTTCACCGAGAGTCCTCTCCACCTGCTGCATCTTTTCTGCCGCCGTGGCCAGATCGCCGCTCTTCAGCAGGTCCCCGGCTTCGGCCATATGTGTTACGGAAGTCACCATGATACCAAATCCGGTGATTTCATTAATGAGCTTGCTGTATTCCTGTGCTCTCACCCTCAGCGCAGCCTGCTCCACGGCCAGCACGACCGCATCTGCCTTGTCAGTCGACTTCTCGCGAAGCGTGCGCTGAGCCTCCCGTATAAGAATGCCTTCCGGAATGGTCTCATGAAGGGCTTCAGTGATTTCCAGTAGGTACCGATACTGCGGAATAACCGTATCTATCTTGCCGCGCAGGTCCGCCAACGTTTCAACGATAAACGTCTGCGCATCGAGCGCCTCAACTGGGTCTTTAGCTTCCATAGCGGTACCGGCAGCAGCCATATCATCCTTGGCAAACAGCATCACCGTTCCCGATTCGACCAAATGGGAGATCGGATC
>JAIFLS010000180.1 GCA_020048935.1 bacterium
TCTGTCTGCATGCAACGGCAGGGCGTGATAGCGGCAGTGTGGCGCAAATGACCGTCGCTCCGGCGGCGGGTGACGCTCCGGCTGTTTCCGTACCTGTTGCAAACCGCTGGCAATGGATCGTCCTGCCTTTACCCGGAACCGGGGATGGGCGTTTTGAATGGTATGATGTCCAGGTAGATCCACCTTGGAATTCGGGCACTCGTGGCTTCCCGGAGGATCTGGGATTGCGCATTTCAACCGTCCTCGTGGAGTAGGGAAGGTTGCTTCCCGTCGAATCCGGCTGGCATGCCCGCGGCTTGCTGTGATCAACTTTGATGTCGTCGATTCATGGCCGCGTATATGGAGACAATGCCGAGGCATACGCCCCTGTGGAGAAGCGCCTGCAGGGAGTAGGTTCCGGCATCGGCGCACGCGATCTGGAGTTCCTCACGGAACTGGTTCCTGAACCCGCTGCCACTGATCGATCCGGGATGCCAGCGGAAATCCGACAGGGGCGGCCCCTGGATCCGGCAGGCTCCGCCATGCCGCCAGAGACGTAGCGTCAGGTCATAGTCCCAGGCCGCCTTGATATCCTCGCGCAGGTAGCCTGCCGCTTGCAGGGCTGAGCGCCGGAAAAACATGGCCGGTTGGGATATGTAGTTGATCGACTGGATGCAGAAACGCGACGAGACCGGGAAGAACATTTCCTTGAAGCGGGTGATTGTCCGCCGGATCTCGTTGCCGTCTTCGTCGATAATCCTGCATCGGCCAAAGCATAGTGCCCGGCGGGGGGAGGCTTGAATGGTCCGGATAACGCGCTTAAGGGTTCCGGGGTGATAAAGGTCATCGGCGTTGAGCCAGGCGACAATATCGCCGCTGGCGATGCCGAATCCCTTGTTAATGGCGGAGGCCGGGCCGTTGTCGGGTTCTGAAATGACAGTATCGATGGAATCGCGGTAGCGATTGATGATGTCCATGGAGTGGTCATTACTGGCGCCATCCACGACGATGTATTCCAGATCGACGCCGGGTTCCCGCTGCTCGAGGACACTCCGGATAGTTTGTTCCAGAAAACGTTCCCCATTGAAGTTGGGGGTGATGACGCTGACTTTCATATGTTGATTGATTCTCACCTTGCGTCCGTCCTCGCCTGTTGCCGGTCAATGGTGGGCTATGTTGTGAACCTACGCCAATAGCCATGCCATACTACGTGATTTAGAAAATAGGGCAACTTTGTTTTTAGGTGTGGATTCGCGCTTGATTCGGGCGGTCCGGGGGTGTATAAGGAGACATCTTGGAAGATTGCGGTACGGTGAGTCAGGTGTCAGCGAGGCGGGGACCTGAGGCACGAGGTCAGCGGCAGCTTTGATCGGCTGGGCTGGCCTTTTTGCTATTTACAACCGCCACCGGCGCAAGGCCGGTGGGCGGCAACTCATAAGAAAGGGGAATGAACATGGAATACAGGATCTCGAAAAGGGTAGCGTCGCTGACCCCATCATTGACGCTGTCGATTGATGCCAAGGCCAAACAGATGAAGGCCGATGGTGTGGATGTGATCGGATTCGGGGCTGGGGAGCCGGATTTCGATACCCCCCAGCATATCAAAGACGCGGCCGCCAAGGCGTTGGCCGATGGATTTACCAAGTACACACCTGCCAGCGGCACACCCCAGTTGCGGCAGGCGATCGCGGATAAGTTCAAGCGCGAGAACGGTCTGGACTATACGCCTGCCCAGATCATCGTCTCCTGCGGCGGCAAGCATTCCTGCTACAATGTCATTACGGCGACCTGCCAGGCGGACGACGAGGTGATTATCCCGGCACCCTACTGGCTGAGCTATCCCGAGATGGTCAAGCTGGCGGGGGCGACGCCGGTGATCCTGGAAACATCGGATGTCACGGCATTCAAGGTCACACCCTCGCAGGTGCGGGCAGCGATCACACCGAGGACACGGCTTTTCATCCTGAATTCCCCCAGTAACCCCACCGGTACGGTCTACACGCCGTCGGAGATCCGGGCTCTTGCCGATGTCTGCATCGAGAAGGGTGTCCTGATCATGAGTGACGAGATCTACGAGAAGCTGCTTTATGATGGTGCCACGCACCAGAGCGTGGCCTCGTTCGGGCCTGTCTACAAGGATCATACCGTGATCGTGCATGGTTTCGCCAAGGCCTGGAGCATGACCGGCTGGCGGCTCGGGTTCCTGGCCGCCCCGCTGCCGATCGCCAAGGCGATCGACGCCTTGCAGAGTCACAGCACCAGCAATCCGACCAGTTTCGCGCAGGTGGGTGCCGTGGCCGCGCTTCAGGGACCGCAGGACCATTTGCCGCTTTGGCTGGCGGAGTTCGATAAGCGGCGGCAGTATGCCTGTGAACGGCTCAATGCCATTCCCGGGATGTCCTGCTGCGTGGCGAAGGGGGCGTTCTACCTCTTCCCGAACATTTCCGGCAGCGGGATGAAATCGACCCTCTTCTGCGACCAGCTCCTGGAGCAGGCTAAGGTGGCGGCCGTGCCGGGGATTGCCTTCGGGGCCGATGACTACATCCGCCTGAGTTACGCCACGTCGATGCGCAACATCGAGGAAGGTGTCAACCGTATCGAGAGGTTCATGCGCGAATCTGCCGCCTGACCCCATAATCGGAGACCATGTTACAGGCTACGCGCAAATGGCTCGTCTTGACCGCTGGTGTGGTGATGCAGGCATGCCTGGGGGCGGTTTATGCCTGGAGCGTATATGTGCCTTCGCTGCAGGCCGACTATGGCTGGACGGCGGGGGCCGCGCAACTGGTGTTCGGGCTCTCGATTGCCATTTTCACGGTATCCACGCTGTTTGCCGGACGCCTGTTTGAACGGATTGGCTATCGCCTTGTCGCGCTGCTTGGCGCGCTGCTCTTCGCAGCCGGGTACCTGCTGGCGGCAAGTGGTGGGGGAGGCTTCGGGAGAACCCTGCTTGGAATCGGGGTGGTCTCCGGTGTCGGCACGGGCTTTGGTTACCTGGCGGTGTTGTCGGTGGCGGTTTGCTGGTTCCCGCGGAACAAGGGCCTGGTGACGGGGATCGCGGTTGCCGGTTTCGGGGGCGGTGCAATCCTGCTTGCCGAGCGGGTTCCCCGGTTGCTGGCGGCAGGGAATACGGTGCCTGATGTGTTCGGTATGATCGGTCTTGGTTACGGTATCACCACCTGTATCTGCGCACTGTTGATTTTCTCCCCTCCATCTGATGGTACGGTTCCCCGCCTTGTTCCCGCCGTCAACGGGTGGTGGCCTTTGCGCGAGCGGGTATTCTGGGTTCTGGCATCGGGAATTTTCTGCGGGACCTTTGCCGGTCTGCTGGTGGTCGGTAACCTCAAGCCGATCGGGATCAGTGGCGGCTTGAGTGCGTCGCTGGCGGCGTCGGCTATCGGTTTTTTCGCCGCGGGCAATGCTGTCGGGCGTTTATTATGGGGGTGGGTCTATGACAGGGTGGGCTATCGTGCGCTTCCGCTTTCACTGCTCTTCCTGGCGCTTACGGTTTCCCTGCTACTGGCATGGCGTGATTCAGCGTTGCACTTCTGGTTGGCTTCTTGGCTTTGCGGGATTGGTTTCGGTGCCTGTTTCGTATTGTACGCGGCGCATGTCGCGGCGTTTTACGGGATCCCCGGCCTGAGGCGGGTTTATCCCTTGCTTTTCCTGTTCTACGGTTTTTCGGGTATTACCGGACCGACCTTTGGCGGTGCTCTGTTCGATATGACGGGAAGTTATGTGATACCGGTCATCTTGAGCGTGGCTATGCTGTCCGCCGGGGCGGGCCTTTGCTGGAATGAACCGGTAAAAGGTGCTGGCTTTAGAGGGGGGAAACGGTTAGAACCTTGTCCTACAGGGGGGCGATTAGCATGAAAACAGCAAAGAAGACATTGACGCGGACCAAGGGCCGGTTTGAAGCGGAAATCAGCGAGGCGATCATCAAGTTCGAACGTGAGTACATGGGTCGTGGGCCGGAGAGTGCCAAGACCTACATTCTCGATGACCTGATCGTGGTGCGCCTGCAAGGGGTTCTGACGCCGGCGGAAACGCAGCTTGCCCGCAGCGAGGGGGAATCCCGCGGCCGCACGCTGATCAAGCAGGTGCGCATGGAACTGCTTGAGAAGGCTCGGCCGCTGCTGGATGTGATCGTGCGCGACATAACCGGGCAACCGATCCGGAGTCTGCATACGGATATCAGCACGGTGACGGGTGAGCGGTTGATTGCCTTTACGCTGGAGGCTCCGTTTGATCCGGATGCATCACCCTGCTGATGGCTTCGCCGAGTTCACGGCGTGAGATCGGCTTCTGCAGGAAGGCGTTGATGTCTAGTTCCTCTGCCATTTCCGAGGTGATGTGTCCGCCGTATCCCGAGCAGATGATGACCGGAAGTCCCGGACGGATCTCGCGCACGGCGGCTGCCAGTTCCGTGCCGGTCAGGTCGGGCATAACCTGATCGGTAATCAGCAGGTCGAATGCCTGTGGTTGTTCCTTAAGCCGTTCGAGGGCTTTGACCCCGTTGGTGAACACCTCCAGGCGGTAGCCGAGCGATCCCAGCATGGGCGTGGCCATCTTGGCTATGTTGAGCTCGTCGTCCACGAACAGGATGCGCTCACCGCCCGATGGCGGTGCCCGCCAGGCGGATACTTCCTCGATCAGCGGTGCGTCGACCAAGGGCAGGGCGACATGGAATGTGGTGCCTTCGCCGAGGGTCGTCTCGATGGCGATATCGCCACCGAGCGCATCCACGATGCTCTTGACGACGGCGAGCCCCATGCCCGTGCCTTCGCCCGTCGGCTTGGTGGAAAAGAACGGATCGAAGACCCGTTCGCGGATCTCCTCGGGAATACCACAGCCGGTATCCCGGACCGAAAGGCGCAGGTAAGTGCCTTTCTTGAGTTTCGGGAATTCCTGGCGGTGGCGCCAGCCCATGTTGAACTGCGACAACTGGATATCGAGCTGCCCGCCTTTCTCCCGCATCGCGTAGGCGGCATTGGTCGCGAAGTTGGTCAGGATCTGGTGAATATGGCTCGGGTTGGCCAGTACAAGATCGGCATCGGTGCGGATCGCGTAGTTGACCCTAATGGCTTTCGGAAGCGCGGAAGATTGCTGTTTGGTCACCTCCTTGATGATCGGGCCAAGGTGAACCTGTGTCGTCGCCTCATCCGACTGGCGGCTGAAAGCCAGGATCTGGTGAACCAGTTCCTTGGCGCGCAGTGTGGAGATACGGATCTCGCGGATGAATTCGTAAAGGCGGCTGTTCTTGTCGCACGCTTCCAGTCCGATCTCGGCATAGCCCAGGATCGGAGTCAGGATGTTGTTGAAATCATGGGCGATGCCGCCGGTCATGGTGCCGATCGCTTCCATTTTCTGCGCCTGTCGCAATTGGGATTCGCGAAGCTGCAATGCGGCCTCGGTCTCGCGCAATTCCGTCAGGTCCTGCATCTGGACCAGATATCCGATGGGGTGGTGCTCGCTGTCGAAGCCGAGATTCTGGAAAAAGACATCGATGATGACCTTGCCCCGCCGGTTGCTGACGAAATGCTGGGTGGCGATCATCGCGTCGATATCAAAAACCGCCACGTAACTGGCATTCTCGCCCCGTCTGATCTGATCATGGACGGCCTGTGGTATAAAGGTCGTCTCGAATAGGTTGAGTTTGGCGAACTCGTCCTTGTGGGGACTGCCGAAAATCCGCAGGCAGGCGGGATTGACGCTTTCAAGATCCTGTTTCGCGTCGTAATGTGCCGCGCCGACCAAGGTGGATTGGAAGAAATTCTTGTAGAGTGCCCGGCACTGGCGCAGGTCTGTCGTCTTGCTGAGTTGCTGGGAAATGTCTCGCAGGATATAGATCAGTCGGTTGGATTGTGCTGTGCATGGGGGGAAGATAATGGAAATCTCGACCGGGATACGGCGGCCGGAACGGGTGACGACGCTGCTCTCGTACATGCATTGTCCATCGCTGATGGCATTGTTGATCATCCGTTGCATGGTCCGGCGTGCAAATACGCTGTCTCGCGGCAGTTTCTCCGTGTTGCTGAGGCTGAGCATATCGACGTCGGTCTGCGGGCGCTGCATCTCGGGCTCCCGGATCAGCTCGATGTCCATTGGCGTCAGGCTCATCAGCGCGGCCTTGTCATGCTCGAGCAACAGGCAGGCGGTGTCGTTGGCATGGCTGAATGGCGAAGGGGTGCAGTCCTTGTCGATCTGGAATACGAGTACGCCGTCCCTGGCCGTATTGAATATGTCCAGCAGCAGGCTCTGCTGCCGGTTACCCTCCGCCAGTGCCGTCTGTGTTTCCTGAAGGCACTGGCGAATCTGCGCGCTCTCGGCCTCCTTTAGAATCGTTTCCGCATCGCTGTGCTTGCGCATCCGCCACAGCATGACCAGGAGTGCGAGCAGGATCGCCATCGTTGTCAGCATGAGTGTAATCTGGATGATCGTCATCGTTGCTCCTGCTATCGGGTCGCGGCATCAAGGGTTCGACGCGGGGAACTATACACCGTTCGCAAGGTGGTCGTAAAGGTGATTTACAGTGATTTCAAAAGCGGTGCGGCTATAGCGCTCCTGCGCAAGCTGGCGGGCCTTTCCTGCCAGTCGTCCCGCTAGCGGCTTGTCGTTGAGCAGCCGTATCAGCGCGTTCGCCATCGCTTCCGGCTCGGGGGCGCATAGCAGGGCGACATCGTCATCAAGGACCTGCGTGTGGGTTGGCAGCCGTGTGGCGACCAGAGGGCGTCCGGCATCCAGGTAGGAGTAGATCTTCATGGGCGTGTTCTGTCCCTGTGTACGCGGCGAAACCAGGATGTCGGCATCCTGGAACAGGTGTATCATGTGCGCGACCGGGCGGGGGCCGAGGAAATGAATGCGCCCGGAAAGGCCGAGCGCGGCGGCCTGGGTCCGGTAATGCGCAATGTCGTCGGCACGTCCGCCCGCGATCACGACGCTCAGGTCGTGGCCGGTGGCGGCTACCCTGGCCGCGCTTTCGAGCAGCAGCCCGATCCCCTGGTACGGCTCCAGGTTCCCGATGTACAGTGCGACGGGGCCGGTGATTCCGGTGGATTTGCGGAAGCCGAGGTCGGGATTGAACGGCACATCGTCCGGCAGAAGCGAGATGTCGCGCAGCACTTCAACGAAGGCGGCGCCGGCGTGGCGGGCCTCGTCGGCGAGGGCATCGCACATCGGTACAACGGCGACCGCCTCGCGGATCGCGCGGCGTTCCATGGCACGCATGGGTGCGAGCAGCGGGGCCAGGAAGGGAAGCTTGTCGGCAATCTGCCGGGGCATGGAGGAATCCATGTCGAAGACGTACGGGATTCCCGTGCGGCGGCTGATCCACCGGGCGATGAAGACGGATTCCTCGACGGCATGGATGCAGTCATAATGATGCGCCCGTACCAGCCGCATGGCGTGCGGTGCCATGATGGCGTCGCATACCAGCTTCTTGAGCGAGAACCCCGGGCGGATATGACGGATGAACTGCGGCGCGCGGATGCGGTGCAGCGTGACGGACGGGCCGTAATCGCGATCCTCGCCCTCGTGATAGGTCAGCACGTCCACGCGGTCGCCGCGCTTGACCAGTGCCTGAAGCAGCAGGTCCACGGCGATCGGGGTGCCGCGTTCCTGGTAGAAAGGGTGGGGGGCCAGTAGCAGGATGTGCATGGTCAGTTCCGTTCGGCGCTGCCGAACACCTTTCGCAGGCGGCCGTAGCCGAACAGTTGATCGATCAGGAATGTGGCGGCGTATTGCCAGGGCACATCGCCGACCGTCTTGCGGCACAGCCGGTCGCATTGCCGGCAGAGTTCCAGGCTGTCGATGTCGTCGCGAAAACCACGGCGCAGGGCACGGTAGGGTTCGCCATGCCAGATCTCGCGCAGGGTCTTCTCGCGTATGTTCCCCATCGCCATCTTCGCCCAGAAATCCTGGGGGCAAGGGGTCACGGTGCCATCGGCGCAGATCACCATGGCATACCA
>JAIFLS010000200.1 GCA_020048935.1 bacterium
AGTTGCTTGTCAAACATCGTTTCAAGGAGGGGATGGATCTGATCGTGCACAACATCCAGCATCCCCGTCATGGCGGCAGAACATATACTCCAGTATTGGTTGCCATGCTCAAGGCCTATGGAACCCTGGCTAAGCCCGTAGTCCCGGTCATAAGGGAAGCCATTCTGAAAGCTTATTCTGAAAAAGAGGTTGGCAGGAAATACTTTGAAGATCTGGAACAGATATATAAGGAGATCGAAGAGAGCACCGTGACACCGGAAGTACGCAGTATTGAAAAGTACCTGACCAAGTCGGTTGGGAATTAATGAGAAACAAAAACAGCCTGCCATTTCGGCATGGCTCAAAAAGGAGAAAAATCATGACCATGATGCAGAGAGTAGTTGCGTCGCTTGCCTGCAGAGAGTAGTTGCGTCGCTTGCCCTTGCCGTGTACGCCGGTTCAGGAGCCGTATCCGCCGAACCTGAGGCCGCCCAGCCCGCGGATCGTGCCGCCGCGGTAAAAGCCCCCGCCTCGACCACTGAGCCTGTCGAAGGTCGTGCGAACGGGAGCAAGGAGGAGCCCCATAAGTGGTGGCGCGGGAACTGCAAGCGAATCGATACCGACATCAGGAAGATGGACGGCAAGATCGACATCGCCCTGGTTGGAGACTCCATAACCGCGCGTTGGGGAGGGGAATCCTGGAAGAAGCACTGGGGCGCGTACCGGGCTGTCAACATGGGCATTGGCGGCGACCAGACCCAGAACGTCCTCTGGCGTCTTCAGAACGGCCAGTTGGATGGCTACAAGGCGAAGCTGTATATTCTCCTGATTGGAACCAACAACGCGTTTGACAAGAAAGTCGAGCCGCCGGCTATCGCCGACGGTATTAAGGCGATCATCGAGTTGATCAAGACCAGGCAACCGGAATCCAGGATTCTCCTGATGGGAATCCTGCCCGCCGGCGAGAAACCGAATCCCGGACGGGAAAAGAGGGCCGCCATCAACGATCTGATCGCGAAATTCGCGGACGGCGACGTAGTCCATTACATGGATATTGGCGACAAGTTCCTCGAGCCCGACGGCACCATTAGCCAGACGGTAATGAAGGACTTCCTGCATCTGGGATCAAAGGGCTATGATATCTGGGCGGAAGCCATTGACGGCAAGGTAAAGGAACTTCTTGGTGATACTGAGTCTGTGCAAAACCTTTAGAGCGAGAAACCATTATGAATCGATCAGGCGCAGCCATTCGGAGATGGGGCGGCATTCTCTGTGTTGTAATCGTCACGGCAGCTTCGGCCTATGGCGCAGGATCGGCTCCAACCGATGATTATTATACCGAACCACCACTCTTCGGTCTGCGCCCAAATCCCAAAACTGAAAGTAATTTCGGGGTTGTCGGAGTGACCGGGTTGAAGCTGAAGGTGTTTCCTGGAGTGGTGCTGAAAGTGCAGGAAGCCCTGCCAGGCACGCCTGCAGACGGTAAATTCAATAAAGGCGAGATTGTCACAGGAATTAATGGATTGGCCCATAAAGGGCGCAATCCTTATGTGGTGTTTGGCGAAGCACTGACCAAAGCCGAAGCGACAGACGGGATCCTTGTCTTTGATGTTGCCTCTGTGGACGGGAAAGAGACGAGGCGGGTTGAGGTTGTCGTTCCGGTGCTTGGCGCATACAGCCCTACCTGGCCGGTGGACTGCAAGAAATCGCAGGCTGTTGTCAAAGGAGCCGCTGAGTATTATGCGAAGAGCGAGAAGGGCGGGGTTGAAGGTGCGCTGCGCTGTCTATTCCTACTTTCGACCGGAGATGATCTGCATCTGCCGGTGGTGAAGGCCTACTTGAACAAGCTCGGCGCTAATGTCCAAGCCATTGGAGATTGCACGTGGATCAGGGGCTACAGCGGGATTGCCTGCGCCGAGTATTACCTGCGCACCGGCGACCCGTCGGTGCTTCCGCTCCTCAAGCATTTCTGCGACGATGCCGTGGACGGACAGGCCTACGGGTTGGCGTGGGCCCACGGGACTCACAGGTGCAATCCCAACTACATGGAAGGTTTAATGAACCCGGCGTCGGCCCAACTGGTAACGACGCTGCTGCTGGCCAGGGAGTGCGGAATCGATGTTGATGAAAAGGCCTTGCAGGGATCGCTGAAGTATTTCTACCGTTTTGCCGGACACGGCGCCGTGCCATATGGCGAACATCGCGGCGAAGGACTGGGATCGAATGGCAAGGACGGGATGGTTGCGGCCATCATGCAGATCGCGAGCGAGGCGAAGGGTGATGTTGGGATATATCGCCAAGCCCGGAACCGTCTTGCCATGTCGATGATTGACAGTTATGCCTCGCTATCTACAGGCCATGCCGATGACGGGCGCGGAGATGCCATATGGCGCGGGATCTCGTCATCCTATCTTAGGGATATCAAACCTGCCGCTTATCAATCCCACCAGTCCAGTATAATCTGGTGGTACGATCTGAGTCGGCGTCCGTCCGGCGCGTTCGGTATTTCAAGCTGCCAGTCGTTTGATGATGAGGCATCAGGTGCTGCATTGGCGCTTGCGTATACGGCGCCGCTCAAGACTTTGCGCATCACCGGGGCTCCGCGATCGAAGTATGCCGCAGACTTTACGCTCCCGGCGCAACTCTGGGGGAGGAAGGCCGATCTTGTGTTCCTTTCCACTGAAAGCGGTAGACCTTACGTGGATTACGGCCTCGAAGAACCCATTCATATCACCGCAGTCAAGTTGGGGGAGATGTATTCGCAACCGTCTGTCAAATTGGCTGAACTGCCCAAGGAAGAGATTCTGAATAATGCCCATCATCAGAACTACGTGATCAGGGCTCAAGCCGGGAAGTCGTTAAGGCAGCTTGGCGCCTTTGACGAACTCGAGAAGCTTATGAATGATAAGGACCCGCGAGCCAGGCGGGCGGCGCTGGACGGTCTCGTTGACTATAAATACTGGTTTTTCATGGGGCCGGAAAGAATCAGCAATGATAAAGTCACACCCGGCATGCTGGCGAGCTTGAGGAAGATGCTGGCCGACCCCGAGGAGTCAATATATGTCGTAGATGGAGCGCTGATGGTAATGAGCTGCGTATCCCCCTCGAATATAGTTGAAAGCCTTTCATTGATCACGCCGTGGACAATTTATGACGAATGGTGGGTCCGTCAAAGCGCGTTTACCGCGCTTGCGGCCGCGGCTGAAGATGCATCGCTCGCGCCCAAGATTCTGCCGATGCTGAGTGAGATTCTGTGGCGCGAGGATCGCCCGACAGCCCGTGGCACCATGACGCAAAGAATGTCAAGGCTGGCAAAGAACTATAAGCCGGACAGCGAAACGGGAAGACAGATCAGTGCCATTTTCAACAAGGCCATTGAAATGACGAGGATCGATACCGGCTTTCGCGATGGTGCAGGCGGATTCTATGTAAAAAATGATTTTCTGTCGGGTGTTAACTTTGATCCCTTGAGTTCACTGGAGCTGGCAAAATCCCTGAAGAAACGTCTTCCGGAAATCAGGACCGGCTATCTTGTAAACGTAGTTGAGTCTCTGCTGGCCGTCCGCGCAAAGCTGGCTGATCCAGTCAGGCTGGAACTGGACGATATGCTGTACGCTGATTACCGGCAGGACCTTATCAGGCGCATGGAAGCGGGTGATATGCAGCTGGACGCCATTTCATCCCTTACGCAGCTGAAGGAGAAGAAGGCCGGATGGCGCGACCTAGGCTGCGATTCCCCTGAAGACCGGGTGTGGCAGTTTACCAGTTTCGAGCCGCAGGCGAAGGATTTCCTGAGCCCGCTCGAGGGCAAGCGTTTCCGTAATGTAGCCCTCCCTGAAGGTATGGAGAAATGGTACATGCCCGAATTTGATGCGGGCAAGTGGGCCAGCGGGAAGGCGCCGATAGGCAAGGGTGAGTTCATAAAGCGCGGTGTTAAATTCGAGAACCGCTCGATATGGGGAGACGGCGAGTTTCTGCTGGCAAGGAGTGTTTTCAATCTGGATTCGCTCGACTTTGACTACGTCCGGATCTCCATCCTGGCAAGCCAGGGATACCAGGTTTACCTGAATGGAAACAAGATAAGCGAATTTGAGTGGGCGCGTAATCCACCGCAGTACTTCAAGATCGACATCAAGCCCGATCAGATGAAGCACTTCAAGCTCGGGACCAATGTGATTGCCGTCTGCGCCAATGCCGCGTACAAGGACAATAAGGAAGGTGAGCCGCTGATAGGGCAGTTCGATATCCGGGTCGAAGGTCTTCGGAAGTTGGATTTGATGGCAGCAAGTCCGGAATAACAGGACTCATCTGTTTTAGTATTATGCAAGGGTCAAAAAAGAGAGAAAACGGTCATGAAGAATATCCATCTCGCCATTATGTTGTCGGGACTAGTCGCTTTCATCATTGCAGATTGTGTTGGTGCTGCCGAGAAGTTGGAGCAGGGGAAAGATAGAATTGACACTCCCGCCATCGGCGAGGGGCTTTGTGTCCACAATCTTTTCCAATCCAACATGGTGATCCAGCGCGAAAAGCCGATCCAGGTCTGGGGATGGGCGGAGCCTGGAGAAAATGTGACGGTTACTTTTGGCGAAAGGGCTCAGTCAGGAACAGCCGCCGCAGACCGGTCCTGGAGGGTGGAGTTCCCCGCTCTTCCAGCAAGTTCAGAGCCTGGGAAGATGACTATTCAGGGCAAAGCCAAGAAGATCGAACTAGAGAACATCCTCGTCGGCGATATCTGGTTGCTCGGCGGGCAGAGCAACATGGAATTCCCGCTGCACAAACTGGAAGAAGGCGACCTCGAAATCATCTCATCCAACTTCAAGAATATGCGACACTTGAAGGTTCCGCAACTAAGCGGGCCCGAGATCAGGAATTCGTTCCCGCGGCAGTATCAGTGGATCGGGTTTTTTGGACAGCATTACCGCCAGGGCTATTGGGACGTCGTTTCTCCGGACACCGCCGGAGGCATCGCGGGCATGGGCTACATCTTTGCCCGCCGGATCCACATGGCGACCCAGATTCCGATCGGAATTGTTGACATTTCCAGAGGCGGTACTTGTGTTGAGACCTGGACCCCCATGGATGTGTTGAAAGCGATTGACACGCCAGAGGTCAAAGCCAAGCTGGCCGATTGGGATATGAAGGTTTCGGAGTTCGACCCGCAGAAGGACCTCGAGGCCCGGATTAAAAGACACAATGAGTGGGCCGCCCGTATGACAGCCGAGGGCAAGGCGATACCCGCCGACCGTCAAGCGCCGTCCGATTATCAGCCTGGCCCGGCGATGGACATGAATCGCCCGGGTAACTGCTACGCAAGTACACTGGCCACGCTTGCCGGTTTCCCTGTCAAAGGAGTGATCTGGCACCAGGGATACAACAACGCATTGGAACCGAACGGTCATGTGATGTATACCCAGGTTTTTCCCGAGATGATCAAGGCCTGGCGCACGTTATTCAACGAGCCTGCCCTGCCATTCGGTATCATCACGCAGGAGACAGAAGGTCAACCGCAGACCTTGGACGAATTTTTGCCGAAGATGGCTGACGAGGGCACCTATATCCGGGAGGTGCACTACAAGACTTTCCTCGACCTGCGGAAGGCCGGGGACAAGAATATCGGCTACGCTAGCAGTTTTGACCAGCACCGTGCATGGTATCATCCCCAGATCAAGGTCCCGGTGGGCGAGCGCATTGCGCGCTGGGCATTGGCCACACAATACGGGCGGAATATCCGCTGGCTTCCGCCCCAGCTAAAAGAAGTGATTACCGGCGACGGCAGGCTTGCTTTGAAAATGGACTCCGAGGTTGGCCCCTTCAATGATGGGCCGATACAAGGCTTCGCCATTGCGGGAAAAGACGGAAGATTCCAGCCAGCCAAGGCAGAGTGGTTCAACAAGAATACGGGCAACGGCGAGCCAAACTGGGAACGCAGCACGGTCGTTTTAACCAGCCCGTTGGTGCCGGAACCACTCTATTTCAGATATGCATGGGCTCGCAATCCTCTGGAAAACCTCAAGTCGGGGGGGCTTCCATTTGATACACAGCGCAATGACACCTGGGCGATGGCCGACATGTACGAGATATATACCGGCAAAAAACCAAAAATACCCAATATCCTCGACGGACAAGAACACAGGGAGCTTGTTAAGGCGATGCAGGCTGAGGATCTTAAGCGGCGGCTCGATAACGCGAAGACCCTGCTCCAAGCCAACAACATCAAGATCGACAACTAGGACGATCTGCAGGCAAAACGCAAGATACATTTGACTTTGAGTACAATGAACAATAATGCGATTCAAAAAAGATATGCTGATGCACTTTCCGGTCTGGCTGCCAATTGCAAATATGTAACCGGATATGAGCATCCTGTCCTTTACGAGGGTGGCTCTTATCAGGGTATCTGGCTGGAATGCGGTCCTCTGGAAGCGCTGGTTTACGGAAAGCACGCCCCCGAAATAGCCAGGACCAGCCATGAGGTGTTCTTCCTCCACCAGCGGGAAGATGGATATCTGCCTTGCTGGATCAACACGAAGAAGGTTGGCAGTCATTCTATCCAAATGGTCGTCCCGATTGCGGCAACGGCGCTGGAAACGGCCGAACTGCTTGGAGACGATGCCTTCCTTGCCCGCGCATACCATGCCTGTGCCCGCTGGGATGCATGGCTGGCCCGGCACCGGAACACGCGGGGAACGGGACTTTGCGAGCTCTTCTGCCAGTTTGACAGTGGGCATGATGGCAGTCCCAGACTCGAGAATCTGCCATGGGAGTGTCCGGATCAGGATGCAACAATCTGCCTGAATGTCGGGAAGCTGCCCTATCTCGCGCCAGATCTATCGGCATCCGTGTATGGCGGCCGTGTCGCGCTGGCCGAAATGGCAGCACGGCTAGGCAAGGCGGATGAGGCGGATATGTGGAGGGAAAAAGCGGAAGCCCTGCGGCGGCTGATCATCAAACACTGTTATGATCCGGAAGATGAGTGCTTCTACGACGTTGATGCCGAAGGGAATTTTATTCGAATCCGCGGGGATGTGCTCACCAGGATTTTCAGTGAGCATATTGTTGATCAGGCCATGTTCGACCGTATCTATGAACGGCATATAAAGAACCCGGCATCCTTCTGGACACCATATCCGCTGCCATCGATCGCGGCGGACGACCCTACTTTCATCAGCAAGCTGCCGCAGAATTCCTGGGGGGGAGCGGCTCAGGCCTTGACCGCTCTGCGTGCGCCCCGCTGGTTCAATCATTATGGCAGGCCGGATGATCTTCGTCATTTGATGACCCGCTGGGTGGAGGCCATCCTGGCCTGTCCCTATTTCATGCAGCAGCTCAATCCCTGGACAGGTGTGTTTACCGATTGCAAATGCAGGGACTATTCGCCAGCCATGTGTGTTTTCATCGATTTCGTTGACCGGCTCGCAGGATTGCAAGGCGCTGGTATTGGCTGTGAAAGCATCAAACGTAGAGAATAATCATATGAATACAAACGCGACCGTTTTGAATCTGAATGGCCAGTGGATGTACCATCGCAAAGGCGGGCCGGAGTCGGGTGCTGCCACGGTGCCCGGAGACATTTACAATGACCTGCTCAGGAACGGGCAGATTCACGATCCGTTCTATCGCGACAACGAGGAGCGGTTGCTCTGGATCGGAGAGTGCGACTGGAGTTTTGAGCGCCGTTTTGATGTGTCGCCGGAGATGTTTCAGAGGTCTCGGGTGTTATTGCGTTGCGAAGGGCTGGATACCTTGGCGACGATCCGGATCAACGGCAAGCTGCTGGCCGAGACCGACAACATGTTCCGCGTGTGGGAGTGGGATGTGAAAGACCTGCTTCGCGTCGGCGGGAACACTATCCAGGTCGACTTCGCCTCGGCGGTTGAGTTCTCGAAGAACGTCTATACCGCGCGTGACAAAGGCCCGTACCTGTTCCCGGGCAAGATCTATGCGGCCATGCCGGGTATGATGCGCAAGGAGCCATGCAACTTCGGTTGGGACTGGGGCATCAAGGCGGTTACCTGCGGTATCTGGCGCGATATAAACATTGTGGCTTTCAATACGGCCCGCTTGACCGATATAAAGATGGTGCAGGATCACAAGAAGCCTGGACGGGTTGGCCTGGCCATTGAGGCAGGGATTGAGAGACTCGACCGTGCGGCGTTGCGGGTTCGGGCGTCGA
>JAIFLS010000140.1 GCA_020048935.1 bacterium
GCGCGCAGTGCAAGGACGTGGCGCGTGCGGTCGTCCTCCTTGTCGCGCCGGGTCTTCTCATGCTTCACAATGAGGTTGCGACGGTAATCCTCCGCATCGCAGCAGACCACGACCCCGCGCTGGACATGCTCCCCCATCCGCTGCCGGTACAGGAACAGGCCCGCCTCGGCGTCCTGCTCCAGCGTCCCATCCGCCTGGAAGCCCGCCAGGGCCTCGACGGCCTTTGCGTAGACGGCGGCGCTGTGCACATCGGTCTCCGGCGGTAGCGCGATCTCCGGACGGACGACGTGCAGGAAACTGCGCGGACGTCCCTTGGCCAGCGCGACGGCCTCCTCCCGGTTGACGGTGTCGTACGGCACGCAGGCCACTTCCTCCACATGTTTCCCGCAAGGCCGCAGGGCCTTGAATCCATAGATTCTCATTTTGTTCCTTTCCACGTTGCCAGTTCCGCCTCGAGCTCCGCGATACGCGCCTGCAAACGGTCGTTCTGGTCCAGCATATCCATCGTCCGCGCCTTCACCCGCGCTTCCAGTTCGGCGTGCGCGGCTTCCGACTCCTCTTCCGCCTTCTTGTGCTCGGTGATGTCGGCAACGGAAAAGACAACCCCGTTGGGGGATCCGTCCGCCGCGCGACTGCACGTCGCCGAGATCTGGGCGAACAGGGATTCCCCTTCCGCATCCGTCAACCCGCACTCGACCATCCAGGTCTCCTCGTTGCCCAGTGCGCTCTCGATGAGGCTTCCCGCGACCTCCTCGCCCCCCAGCACCTCGCGGATATCCACCCCGTCCAGCTCCGGGGCCTCGCGCCCCAGCATCGTTTCCAGGGCGGGATTGAGATAGCTGATGGCGCCCGACAGATCGCAGATCGCGATCCCGCTGGCGCAGGTCTGCACTGCCGTGTGCTCCGTGCGCAGCAGCTCCTCGGTCTGGTGGCGCACGGTCACGTCGCGGATGAAGAAGCAGAGGCGCACATTATCCATGCTGAGGCGGTTAACGGCGATCTCGGCCGGGAAGAAGGAGCCGTCCTGCCGGCGGCAGAAGGCCTGGAGCAAGGCGAAGCGCTCGTTTAGCAGCGTGTCGGCGATATTGCGCATGATCGTCTCATCGGCACCGTCGATCACCTGGATCATGCTCAGCGCGCAAAGCTGCTCGCGATCATAGCCGAAGAACTCGACCGCACGGCCGTTGACCTCGATGATCTTGCCGGATGGCGCCGTGATTACCGCCGCGTCATAGACGCTCTCCAGCAGCTCCTCGTAGCGGGAGTGCGTGTTCGCAGCAGCAGCAGCAGCCTGGCGGCTGCGCGTGCTCAACCCCGTACGGGCCAGCATGTCGTTGCCGACCAGCGGTGACATACTCTCGCCGACGGGCATCAGATCAATACGTACCGTCCGTGAAAACTTCTCATCTGACATAGCTACCTCCTGACGACGCTAGACTAGTCTTTTATTTTCCCCTTTGTCAACCCAGCTCGAAAGGGTATAGTACCGCCATGAGATTTCCGATCATTATCCGTACCGTCATCATAGTCCTGTGGATCACCTCAATGGGTGCCCTGCTGCGCTACGAGGCCTATCCGGAATGGTTCACCCGCACGATCCCCGGCTACAAGGGGCTGATATCCGATACCCTGCTCGCCCGCGAGTCCTGGTCTCGGGTCCTGATCGACGGCTCCCCCGCCGGCTACAGCCATACCACGCTGGGCGTGAACGACGAGACGGAAGGGAATCTGCTGGAAATCAGCAACCGACTGCATTTGCGCATCCGCCTGGCTGGGGAGGAGCACCGCATACTGGCGCAGACCGAGATCGCACTCGACCGCGATTTCAACCTGGTCTCGTTCTCCACCTCGGTCTCCGCTGGCCCGCTCGCCGTCTCAGCCAAGGGCCGCCAGCTTCCGGACGGCCTGTTCGAGGTAACCCTGAACACCGGCGGGGCCTCATCCGTGCGCACGCTCGCAATCCCGCCCGACACCCTGCTCTATTCGCCCGGCCAGGAGCTGGCGCTGCGCAACCTGCGCCCCGGCACCCGCCTGACCCTCAAGACGCTCAACCCCCTGACCCTGCAGTCCACCGCCGTCATGATCGAGGCGGAGGAGCGCGGGACCATCACGCTCGACGGCCAGACGGTGCCCGTAACCCGCCTGGTTTCTTCCTGGCAGGGTATCTCGCTGCAAAGCTGGGTCAATGACGACGGGCTCGTTGTCCGCCAGGAAACCCCGCTGGGATGGATCATCGAGGCCTGCACCTCGGAGGTGGCTCTGGCGTCGATATCACCGGACTCCCCCCCGCCGGTACTCTTCGGCAACAAAGGCGGCACGGCCACCTTCAACCTGCTATTCGGAAAGGCATTGGCAAAACCATGATCGAGATCCAGAACTTGTGCAAGACCTACGGCGCGCTGCGGGCGCTCGACAACCTGTCGCTGACAATCCGGCCGGGCGAACTGTTCTGCTTCCTAGGTCCCAACGGGGCCGGCAAGACCACGACCATCAAGATCCTGACGGGGCTCGTGCGCGCCACGAGCGGGCGCGCACTGGTCAACGGCACGGACATCCAGCACGACCCGATCGCCATCAAGCGCCAGATCGGCTACATCCCCGACACGCCGTACCTCTACGAGCGGCTGACCGTCACCGAGTTCTTCCGCTTCTATGGCGAGCTGTTCGATATCCCCGAGCCCCGCATCGCCGAGGAGCTGGAACGCAACTTCACCCGCTTCGGCCTGCTGGAGCACCGCGGGGCGCTCGTCAAGGAACTCTCGCACGGCCTGCGCCAGCGGCTGATCTACGCCACCACCTTCCTGCACAACCCCAGGATCATGCTGATCGATGAACCCTTCGTCGGTCTCGATCCCTACACCATCCGCCTGATCAAGGACCTGCTGCGCACCCATACCCGCGAGGGCGGCACGATCCTGCTGACCACCCACATCCTGGCGATCGCCGAGGATATCGCCGACCGCGTCGGCATCATCCACCGCGGCCGCCTGGTCGCGCTCGGCACACCCGAGGAACTGCACCGCAAGCACGGTGGCGACTCGCTCGAGGATCTTTTCCTGAAACTGACACGCCCTGACGGAGCCTGATCATGCCCCCCGCCAAAGCCCTATTGACCAAGACCCGGTTCCAACTGCGCGGCACGCGTCGGGTGCTACTAGAGCAGTCGCGCTTCAAGGTGCTGTTCATCACCGTCTTCGCCCTGCTGTTCGAGGGCCTGCTCTGCCTGGTCTTCCACGATGCCTTCCGCTTTCTCAACAGCTTCGGCGGGGCCGGGCTGATGATGATCGGACGGCTTTTCGCGCTTTTCTTCCTCGGGCTGGGCATGATGCTGACCGTCTCGGGAATTGTTACTTCCTACTCCTCGCTGTTCGGTTCCGACGAGATCCCGTTCCTGCTCGTGCGCCCCTTCTCGATGTCCACCATCACCGTCTACAAGTTCATCCAGGCGGCCGGGTTCGCCTCGTGGGCGTTCTTCTTCGTTGTCCTGCCCTTCATCAGCGCCTACGCCTGGCACCAACGCCTATCGCCTCTGTTCGTCCTCTGGACGCTGCTCTTCTCCATCCCGTTCCTGTTCCTGTTTGCCGGGTTCGGCACGCTGGCGATCCTGCTCGCCGTCCGCTGGCTGCCCCGCTCCCCCCGAATCCGCAACACCCTGCTGGGGATCGGCGGCCTGCTGCTCGCGGCAGGCCTGTTCCTGGCGGACCCGCCGACGGCCGCGCTGTCCGACACGCAGTTCAACGTCACCAGCCTGATCCCCGGCTTGCGGCTGGCCGCGCATCCGCTCTCGCCCAGCTTCTGGATTGCCGAGGGCATCACCTCGCTCACCCACGGGGATACCTCGCGCGGGCTGCTGTTCTTCGCGGCCCTGCTCTCGTCGGCGCTGCTGACCGGACTGGTCATCGAGCGCGTCGGCGCCCGCACCTTCTACGACGCCTGGCAGCGCTCCTCGGCGGGATCCGCCCGTGCGCACCGCCGCCCCGTCCTGCTGCCGGTGCTGCGGCACCTGCGCGGCCTGTTGCCGTCCGACATCGCGGCCATCATCACCAAGGACATCCGCACCTTCTTCCGCGACCCCGTCCAGTGGAGCCAGGCCGTGGTCTTCTTCGGCCTGCTGGCGCTCTACTTCTTTAACCTGCGGCGCTTCAACTACAACCTGCTGCCCGACCAGTGGCGCAGCGCGATCGTCTTCCTCAACGTCTTTGCCGTCTCGGCCGTGCTCAGCTCGCTGGGGTCGCGCTTCGTCTACCCGCAGCTCAGCCTGGAGGGCCACAGCTTCTGGCTGCTGGTGCTCTCGCCAGCCACCATTCCGCGCATCATGGCTGCCAAGTTCCTGCTGGCCTTCGCCGCCACAGCCACGGTCAGCGTCACCCTGATCGCGGTCTCCGTGAACATGCTCGGGACCGGACCGGCCATCAACGCCGCCGCGATCGCCGTGATCGCCGCCGTCTCGCTCAGCGTCTGCGGGCTCTCCACCGGCCTGGGGGCGGTCTTCATCGACCTGGAGCAGCGCAATCCCGCCGCGATTGTATCCAGCTTCGGCGGCACCTTGAACATCGTGCTCTGCCTGGGTTACATGCTGGCCGTGATCCTGCCCTTCGGCGTGCTCTTCCATCTGCGCGAGATCGGCATCCTGGACACGCACACCTTCCGGAACGGCCTCGCGGCGGCATCGGCCTGGCTCCTGCTCCTCACCCTCGCCGCCACGCTACTCCCACTCCTTTTCGGCCTCCGCTCCCTCTACCGGCGCCTCCCCGTAAAACCAAACAAGGCAACCTGCCCCCGGAACAACAATTAAAGAATACGGCCCTTGATCGCGGGAACCGGGCTGCTATAATCAGCGCTTCCGAGGATAAATTCAAAGAAGGAGCAATCATGCTGGACAGGCTAATAACGAGGATCGCGCTGAGTTCCGTGCTGGGGCTTGGCGTGGCAGGGGCGGAACCGGTCGGCTGGCGATCGAATGGCGAGAGCGCTTTCCCCGAAGCCGCCCCGCCTTTGCACTGGTCGGCGACATCGAACGTGGTCTGGAAGACCAAGCTTCCCAAGTGGTCCAACGCATCCCCGATCCTGGTAGGACAACGCGTTTTCGTGTGCGCGGAACCCGACACCCTGCTGTGCCTGGACAAGAAGACGGGCGCGATACTCTGGCAGAAGGAGAATCCCCATCCCGACGGGAACGTGAAACCGCGGACGCATGGCGAAACCGGATTTTCGTCACCGACCCCGGTGAGCGATGGAAGCAAGACGGTGTATGCCTTGTTCGGTAACGGCATGGCGGCCGCATACGACCTCTCGGGAAACCGCAAATGGTTCGTGCCCGCAGGGCTCCCGCGGCACAACTGGGGCCACAGCGCCTCGCCGTTGCTGGTCGGCGACCGCCTGTTTGTCGTGGTGGAGGACGAGGCGCGGGCGCTGAAGGTATCCGACGGGAGCATGCTATGGAAGGCCGGAGCCGTGCAGAGCTGGGGCTCTCCCGTGCTCCTGCCTGGCAAGGGAGATGACCTGGTCTTTACCGCGGGGGGCCAGGCCTACTCGCTCGCGACCGGGGATGTCGTCGCGACGCTTCCGAAGCTGGACTACAATTCCGCGGTCGTGGCCGGCGGACGTCTCTTCTGCATCCAGGGGGAGAGCAAGGCGTACGACATGGAGCGGCAGCCGGGCGCGGCTCCGGCTCTCAAGGAGGCCTGGAGTGCGGTTATCGCGAAGGATCGTTACTACGCATCGCCTGTCGTGCTCGACGGCCTGGTCTATGCCTTGATGAAGAACGGCATGTTTTTCGTGCTGGATGCCCGGACCGGCGAGCAGAAATGGGAGAAGCATCTGCCGCTTGGCGGGACGTGCTACCCCAGCATCGTGACGGCTGGCGGCTATATTTTCCTCAGCAGCGATACCGGCAAGACAATCGTCTACAAGCCGGGTGAGCTTCCCGAGCTGGTTGCCACCAACGAGCTCGAACGCTTCCGCAGCACGCCGGTGTTTGAAGGAACCCGCATGTACGTGCGGGGCCTGGAGCATCTGTACTGCATCGGCCGCTGATCCACGAGGGAACCGCTGCCGGCATGGATAGATGATAATAAGGAGGCCCGCCCATGGCTAAGATTTCGTCAGCAAAAAAAGAACTCGACATGTCCACCCTCTGGGGAGGTACGGCATCTTCCGCAGATACGCACCCCCGCGCCGCCTGGTTCCGTGCCAGCAAGTACGCCATGTTCATCCACTGGGGGCTTTACAGCGAGGCCGGCGGAATGTGGAACGGCACCGCTTGGCACGGCATATCCGAATGGATGATGCGCCGGGCCAGAATCCCGGTCAGGGAATACGAAACACTGGCCGCACGCTTCAACCCTACCGACTTCAATGCCGATGACTGGGCCAGACTCGCCAAGGCTGCGGGCATGCGATATCTGGTCCTCACCAGCAAGCATCATGAAGGGTTCGCCATGTTCAAATCGAAGGCCAGCCCGTTCAACATCGTGGATGCCACGCCCTTCAAGCGCGACCCCATCGCCGAACTTTCCGCCGCCTGCAAAAAGCATGGGCTGGGACTGGGCTTCTACTACTCGCAGTTCCTTGACTGGCACGAGCGGGATGCTGCCGGCAATGACTGGGAATTCAGCAAGGAGCAAGTGCCGGATAAGGATTTCAATCGATACCTTTACGGCAAGGCCATCCCGCAAATTACCGAGCTTCTTACCAACTACGGCGACATTGCCCTCATATGGTTCGATACCCCGGGCTCCATTACCCGGCAGGCCTGCGAGGAGCTTCAGGCACTCATCCGCCGGTTGCAGCCGAAATGCCTCATCAACAGCCGTATCGGCAATGGCCTCGGTGATTACTCAAGCCTAGGCGACCAGGAGGTTCCTCTCACCGGCCCGGCGGGACTCTGGGAAACCTGTGATACCCACAACGACACCTGGGCCTACTCCGTCAATGACCACCACTGGAAAAGCCCGACCGAACTGCTCTCGCGTCTGGTCCGGGTGGTCAGCCTTGGCGGTACCTACCTGCTGAACGTTGGCCCCACCGGCAAAGGAATCATACCCGAGAGTTCCGCCGAGATCCTCCGCCGGGCGGGCGCATGGCTCAAACGCAACGGCGAGGCCGTCTACGAGACCACCCGCTCGCTTATCCCCGCCCAGGCGTGGGGCGTAACCACGGCCAAGCCGGGCAAGCTCTACCTGCACATCCTGAACTGGCCCACCCGGGGCACCCTCCTGGTTCCCGGCATCAAGGGCGTCATCAAGAAGGCGAGTATCCTATCAACCGGCGAGCTCCTTGCGGTTTCCCGGAAACAGGGAGTGATCGCGATCACCATCCCCCTACTGGCGCCTGAAAAACCACACACCGTGATCGTTCTGGATATGCCTGGCGGCATCAAGGGCGCGGCCAGCGCCTTTTCAGTCTATCCCGACCTCATGAATCATCTCCCGGCTCCCTTTGCGAAACTGACGGATTGTACGCTTGCCAAAAAAGCCTGGATGGAAAAGTTCGGCGACTGGCACCATACCCAGGTCGTGCACCAAATTGTTACCGGCAGCGTCATCGAATGGCATTTCAATTCCCTGGGCAAGGGGCTTTTCAACCTCAGCCTCGAGTACGATTGCCTTCCCGAGGGTGATGCGTCCGAGTTCGAGCTGACGCTGGGTGCCAACCGCTGGCGTTTTCCGGTCTTCTGCACCGGGAACAGACATGCGAACCGATTTCGTTTCCGAACAGAGTGCCTGGGGGTTGTGGAAATGGCCAAAGCGGGTCCTGCCGTGCTGAAGCTCGAGGCTATGAGCATCAACGATGCAGCTCACCCTCGACCCTATCGGGTAGAATGACGGCTGTCCTTTGCCTGGTACTAATCCGGGAGTCCTGACCATGACAGCCCCGACCCCGGCGATAGGGAAAGCACGGCCGTTCAAGCCTTTCCCTTACATTCTTCTTACAAGGGCGTGAAGGGATCCTGACCCGCGTTCATGCCTTTTCGTGTTTGATGGTGGTGTCCTGGGAAGGCATCGGCAAACACGAACGGAAGGAGGCAATGAAGATATTCAGCACGAGAGGCGCGGGTTCCCTCCCGACCGGGGCGGGCGTATGAAATGAGTGGCGTGGAATGGCAAACTGTATCATGATAACGGGAGAATGAAGATGAAGGCACATAGGTTGATGGGAGTCGGGGCGGCGATCCTGCTGGCGGCGGCGCAGGCGCAGGCGAGCCAGGTGACGCTGAAGGTGGATATGACGAACCCCTTGCTGGAAGCAGGGGCGAAACGCACGGTCGTGCTGAAGGTGGCGCTGCAGGCGGCGGAACGGGAGCAGGCATCGAAGCGTCCGCCGGTGAATATGGCGCTGGTGATCGACAAGTCCGGGTCCATGCAGGGGGAGCGGATCCAGCAGGCGCGCCAGGCGGCACTGGCGGCGGTGGATCGGCTGCGGGATGACGACATCATCTCGGTGGTGGCTTTCGATGACAATGTGACTGTCCTGGT
>JAIFLS010000075.1 GCA_020048935.1 bacterium
CCAAGTAAAGACTCCCCAACTTGGGCGTTGGTTGTTGGGCGTTGGTTGTTGGATGTTCGATTCGATTATTCTCCAGTTACCCATTCGTTTTTGCACGGGAACCCCGGGCGGCTGGCTTACCTATAATTCATTTCAACGCCTATCATACAAGGAAAGACTTGCCGGCATCGCCCAATTCCCCGGATCTGATTCACGAAAACAATGTCACGCTCTCATCGAACGCTAACAATCGCCCCCTAGTTTTAACCTCGATTTCAATAAGGAGTGTTGCTACCGGGGATGGTCTTCGGCGGTGGCACCCTAACAAGAGGAGAAGAAAATGAAAGAAAGTCGTAAATGGATGGTGGCCGTTGCCGCCGCCGGGTTGTGCGTGGCGTCGGTCAGCATGGCGCAGATGAAAGTGGATCCGAGCCTGCCCGAGTATGTACCGGTGCTCGGGGTGTCCGGCAGCCTGAAGAGCGTCGGGTCCGATTCGATGAACAACCTGATGACCCTCTGGGCCGAAGGGTTCCTGGGGATGTACCCGAACGTGCAGATCGAGATCGAGGGCAAGGGTTCCTCGACGGCACCGGCCGCGCTGATCGCGGGGACGGCGCACTTCGGTCCGATGAGCCGGGCCATGAAGGGGGCGGAAGTGGATGCCTTCGAGGCGAAGTACGGCTACAAGCCCACGTTGCTGCGCACGTCGATCGACGTGTTGGCGGTCTATGTCAACAAGGACAACCCGATCAAGGGGTTGACCCTGCAGCAGGTGGACGCCATCTTCAGTTCCACCCGTCGCGGTGGCTTTGCCAGCGATATCCGCACCTGGGGTGAGGCCGGTCTTGACGGCGATTGGGCGAACCTGCCGATCAGCCTGTACGGACGCAATGCCGCTTCAGGCACGTACGGTTTCTTCAAGGAGCACACGCTGTTCGGCGGCGACTACAAGAATTCGGTCAAGGAACAGCCGGGCAGCTCCTCGGTGGTTCAGGGTGTGGCCAGCGAGAAGGCCGGTATCGGCTACAGCGGCATCGGCTATCGCACAGCGGATGTGCGCCCGGTTCCCCTGGCCCGTGATGCCAGCTCCGAGCACTACGAAGCCGTGGCGGAGAACGCCTACAATGGCAACTACCCGCTGGCGCGCTTCCTCAACATCTACGTGAATGCCAAGCCGGGGCAGGAACTGGATCCGGTACGCCGCGAGTTCATCAAGTACATGTTCAGCCGTCAGGGCCAGGAAGATGTCGTTCGTGACGGCTACTTCCCGGTTGACGCGAGCATTGCCCGCGAGACGCTGAAGTCTCTCGGAATCGAAGTTAAGTTCTAAGGAAATAGTTCAGATCGATCCTGTGCCGCCTGAGGGCGGCACAGGATGTTTCACAAGGAGACTGACATGAGCAAGATAATGAATATAGGCGCAAGCATTGCCGTCCTGGCGGTTGCGGTTGGTTGCTGTTCCACGCGGGATAGATGCTGTTCGTGCAAGCCGGCAGCGCAGACGGTACCAGCGGTTAAGTCTGTACCGATGGCTCCCGTTCCAGTGGCTCCCGTAACGGTCGCTCCCGCGCCAGCGGCTCCTGTATCGGTGGCATCCGCCGAAAAGGCTGGAGAATTCGACAAGACGGGGTTTGTCACGACGGTCGTCAAGGGGCGGCTGTGGGTCTTTGCCGAGGGCAGCAAGGAGTTGACGGAGTTCAAGGCCAGCGGCAAGACGCCTGCTACACATGCGTCGCGGGTGAAGTCTGGGCCCAAGGGGATGACGATCATCGCCCCCGAGGCCGAGACCATCGTGAACTACATGATTGCGAAACCGGGGTTCCATACGATGGTCAAGGATGGTCGCCTGTGGATCTTTGCCGAAGGCAGCAAGGAGCTGGAACAGTTCAAGGCCAGCGGCAAGACGCCTGCAGTCCACACCACTCGCATCAAGGCTGGTCCGCTCGGGATGACGATCATCGCCCCGGATCTGGCCGTGCTTGATGCCTACATGAAATAGAGACAGCCTGGTCTGTTTCAACAACCGGAATTAACGGCGGCGGGCGGGGGGATTGGCTCCCGCCCGCCGATTCAGCGAGAACACCCCGTGAGTGAAACCCCCCGATCGTTTACCGGTCGCCAGCGCGACCGCAAGACAAGGCCCGGCGTAAAGGTCGCAGACCATGTCGCCCGTGCCCTGATCACGCTTGGCGGCATCGGCACGATCATTGCCGTCTCTACGGTCTGTATTTTCCTGGTTGCCGTGGCCTGGCCGCTGTTCACCAAGGCGCGGATCAGTGCTGCCCAGCCGATCGCGCCGCCATGGGCGCAGCAGCGCATCACCCCGGTCCATATCGCGATGGATGAGTACCAGCTCCTCGGATGGGCCATGTTCGAGGATGGCTCGGTGCAAGTGTTCCGCTGCGATACCGGGGACGCGGTCGGGGATCGCCAGTTGCCGCTGGGAAATGAACGGTCGGTAACGGCCCTGAGTTTCAATACCGACGGGAATGACGTTTGTTTCGGCTACCGGGATGGGCATGCCCAGCTTGGCGAGATCAAGATCGATATTTCATTCCTGGGTGAACAGCAGGTGCCGGAGCCCGTGCGTGAGGTTCCGGTCGGCGAGGTGGGGATGTTCGGGGGCTCCCTCTATGCCCACCCGCAGCCCGGGCAGTTCCGGCAGCATGCTTTCAAAGTCAGCACGAAACCGGCGGTCAAGCTATCGGACGAACCGATCAGGCTGATCGGTCATTCCGTGCGGCAGAACGGTCCGGTCATCGTGGCGCTGGCCGGCGAGAGCCTGGCCATTTCCGCGGTCTCCGAAGTCCGTAATTTCCTTAGCGGGGCGGTCACGGCAAGTGCCCGGCGGGTGGATCTGCCCTACGAGACGCGCAGCGGTGGCGGCGCTCCTGCCTATCTGATGCTGTCCGGGCTTGGCGATATCGCCTATCTGGCCTGGGAGGATGGCTACCTGCGCCGCTATGACACGCGGACGCTTGATAATCCCCAGCTCGTGGAGACGCTGGACATGGCACCGGGCGAGGCGAACCGGCTGACCATGATGCGCTTCCTGATCGGGCGTACCACGCTGGTCAGCGGCGATTCCAAGGGCCGTGTCCAGGCTTGGTTCTGTGTGCCCGACGATACCAAGATCGACCGGACGACGCTGGTCGCCGCGCATGACCTTGGCACGGCGGACAGCGCCGTGACTGCCCTGAGTGGCTCCGCGCGTTCGCGCCTGCTGGCGGCAGGCTATGAGGATGGCCGTGTGAGGCTCTTCCATGTCACGGCCAATTCCATGCTGGTGGAAAGCGAGCGGCCTGCGGATCCCGCCGAAGCCCAGGTGCGGGTCATTGCCATCGGGTCCCGTGAGGATCAGCTGCTGGCGGCCACCCAGCGGCAATTGATCAGTTGGGACGTTGATCGCCGTCATCCCGCGATCAACCTGCATGCCTTGTTCGCCAAAGTCTGGTACGAAGGCTATGCCGCGCCGCAGCACATGTGGCAGTCGTCATCGGGAACGGATGATTTCGAGCCGAAATACGGCTTGGTCCCGCTGATCTTCGGCACCATCAAGGCGACGATCTATTCGCTGCTTTTCGGGCTCCCTATCGCCTTGCTGGCGGCGATCTTCACCAGTGAGTTCATGCATCCGAGAGTCAAGGCACGTATCAAGCCGCTGGTCGAGATGATGGCCAGCCTGCCTAGCGTGGTGCTGGGCTTCATGGCCGCCCTGGTGATCGCGCCTGTCGTCGAGAATATCGTCCCGGCGGTGCTGGCGTCGTTCGTGATGCTGCCACTGGCATTCCTGCTGGGCGCCTACACCTGGCAACTGATGCCGCGGGCCTGGGCCATGCGCTTCGAAAAGCACCGCTTTGCCTTGATCTGCCTGATGGTGCCGCTGGGCGGGTGGGCTGCCTTGCGCTTCGGGCCGGTTGTGGAACGACTGGTCTTTGCCGGGGATTTCAAGCGCTGGATGGATGGCCAGATCGGCACGGGGGCCGGGGGCTGGTTCATGCTGCTGACCCCGGTGACGGCCGTCCTGACCGGATACCTGTTCAGTACCCTGTTGCGCGACCGCTTCCGCACCCTGACGTTCGGATGGTCGCGGGTGCGCGTGGCGCAGATGGATGCGCTCAAATTCCTCGCCGGGCTGGCCTGCTGGCTGGCGTTCACCGCGGCAGGGGCCTGGCTGCTGGCCGCGGCTGGCTTCGACCCGCGCGGCGAGCAGATGCACGACTTCCTCGGCACCTACGTCCAGCGCAACGCGATGGTCGTCGGGTTCATCATGGGCTTTGCCATCATCCCGATCATCTACACCCTGGCCGAGGATGCCTTGAGCTCGGTGCCGGAGCACTTGCGCTCGGCCTCGCTCGGGGCGGGCGCGACCAAGTGGCAGACCGCGATCCGCATCATCGTGCCGACGGCGATGAGCGGCTTGTTCTCGGCGGCGATGATCGGCCTGGGCCGGGCCGTCGGCGAGACGATGATCGTGCTGATGGCCGCCGGCAACACGCCGGTCCTGCAGATGAATTTCTTCAACGGCTTCCGTACGCTTTCGGCCAATATCGCCGTTGAACTGCCGGAGGCACCAGTGGGTGGCACTCATTACCGGGTCCTGTTCCTGGCGGCGCTCTCGCTCTTCGTGATGACCTTTATCATCAACACGCTGGCCGAGATAGTGCGGCAACGATTCCGGAAAAGGGCATTCCAGTTATGAGCGCAAAGACAGACAGGCTGCCGTCCGCCTCTGGAAAGCGGCGTGGCTCGAGTGATGGCAGCGCCACGCTGCTGGCTCATGGTGAACCGATGGTCTGGCTGACCGGCGGCGGGCTGGCGCTGGCCGTGGTGATGATCGTCGGGTTACTAGGATTGGTCGTCTACCAGGGGATTTTCACGTTCCTGCCCGTTCCCGTGGTTCGCTCGGAGTTGCACGACGGCCGGGTACACATGGGTGAAGTGACGCGCCGCGAGAGCTATCGGCCGGCGGCATCGGTGATCGATAGCATGCCGGAGGCCATTCAGGAACGCGCCCGCGCCGAGGTCGCCGCTACAGATGGCTGGGCAAAGCGGCGGCTGGTGCGTACCGGCAATTTCGAGCTTAGCGGCGAGCATTTCGACTGGGTCAGCGACTACGAGGTGGCTCGGGATAGGTTCCCGGAATGGGCACTGGTGATCGAGCGGGTGACCTGGGGGCGTTTCTATGGTGAACCGGTTGCTTTCGAGATTGAACACCGGTTGGAAAAGGCCACTTCTGCGGAAGCCCAGGCCTTTGCGGGATTGCTGCATCCGGCCGCGGGGCGCGAGCTCCGGTTCCGCGTCGGAGGTGTTTTGCTGGCCCCCGAAGCCGTTGACCAGGCGGCGCAGGTGGATGCCTGCATCGAGATCTGGCGGGATCCGGCGGATGTCTGGCGGCAATTCGGCAAGTATCACGGGGATGTGCGCAAGCGCCTGGAGCGGCGGCAACGCCTGGAGAAGCACGACACGGGTAAGGTCAGTCACCGTAGCGAGGCGGCCCGCCTGGAGTTGCGCGAAGCCGAAATCGCGGCGGAAAAGGCCGGGCAGCGCCATGGTCCGGATTCGCCGCGCACGGCCGAGGCACGTCGCCGCCTGGAGGAGCAGCGTGTCGCGCAGGCAGCGGTTGACGCCGAGGGCCTTGGCGAGTTCCAGCGGATCCGGGGCGAGATTCAGGCACTGAACCAGGAGAACGCGCGTTACCGGATGGTGATGAAAACCACATCCACGGCGGAAACGCCGGTCAGCTTGTCGGATATTGTCCGCGCGTATCCGGCCAACCAGTTGAGCCTGGGCGATAAGATCGGCATCTACTTCTCGCGCTGGGGCGAGTTCCTGGCCGATGACCCGCGCGAGGCCAACATGGAAGGCGGCGTCTGGCCCGCGATCTTCGGGACTGTCGTCATGACCCTGATCATGAGCATGCTGGTCGTGCCCTTCGGCGTGCTGGCGGCGCTGTACCTGCGCGAGTATGCCAAGGCCGGCCCCATGATCTCGGCTGTCCGTATCGCCATCAACAACCTGGCCGGTGTGCCGTCGATCGTCTTCGGCGTCTTCGGCCTGGGCTTCTTCTGCTATCTGGTCGGTGGCTCGATCGACCAGCTCTTCTTCGAGGCCAAGCTGCCGAGCCCGACCTACGGGACCGGCGGCATCATGTGGGCCTCCTTCACGCTGGCGCTGCTGACGCTGCCCGTGGTCATCGTGGCCACCGAGGAAGCGCTTTCCGCCGTGCCGAGTTCCATGCGCGAGGGATCCTATGCCTGCGGGGCCAGCAAGTGGCAGACGATCAAGCGCATCGTGCTGCCGCGGGCGATGCCCGGTATCATGACCGGCATGATCCTGGCCATGGCGCGCGGGGCGGGCGAGGTGGCGCCGCTGATGCTGGTCGGGGCAGTCAAGCTGGCCCCTGAATTGCCGATCGATAGCGTGTTCCCGTTCCTGCATCCCGAGCGCAGCTTCATGCACCTTGGCTTCCATATCTTCGACCTGGGGTTCCAGAGCCAGAACAGCGAAGCCGCCAAGCCGATGGTGTTCACCACCACGCTGCTGCTGATCTTGATTGTCGCCGGATTGAACCTTTTCGCCGTCATGATCCGCAACCGCCTCCGCAAGCGGTTCCAATCATCGGCATTCTAGCTTACGGAGGAGTAATGATGACAACGCAGACAGGATCATTGGAAAAGCCCGTTGATGTGGCTTCGCCGGCGGCGACCGGCAGCCGGCTGCAGGCGATTGCGCGCGGCGAGGCATTTTCTCCCGCGATCCACGCCGAACTGGAGCGCGAGCAGAGCGTGCTCGATGTCGATGATTTCAATCTCTGGTATGGGGCAGCCCAGGCCTTGCACAACATCAACATGAAGGTGCCGGCGGGTAAGGTGACCTCCATGATCGGGCCTTCCGGCTGTGGCAAATCCACGCTGCTGCGCTCGGTCAACCGGCTGAACGACCTGATCGACTGTGTCCGTGTCAAGGGCGATATGCGCATCAACGGCCAGACGATCTACCACAAATCGGTGGATGTCATCGAGCTGCGCAAGCGCATGGGGATGGTGTTCCAGAAGTCCAATCCGTTCCCGATGAGCATCTATGAGAACGTCGTCTACCCGCTGCGGATCGACGGCGAGCGCAACAAGGCGGTACTGGACGAAGTCTGCGAGCGCAGCCTGCGCGGCGCGGCGCTATGGAATGAGGTCAAGGACCGGTTGCAGGAAAGCGCACTGGGCATGTCCGGCGGCCAGCAGCAGCGCCTGTGCATCGCGCGCGCCATCTCGGCCGAGCCTGAGGTGCTGCTGATGGACGAGCCCTGCTCGGCGCTCGACCCGATCGCGACGAACCATATCGAGGACCTGATCCACGAGCTCAAGGGCGAGTACACGATCCTGATCGTCACGCACAACATGCAGCAGGCCGCGCGGGTCAGCGATTACACCGCGTTCATGTACCTGGGTCGCCTGATCGAGTACGGCCCGACCGCCACGCTCTTCCAGAAGCCGATCCTGCGCGAGACCCTCGACTACGTCACCGGCCGCTTCGGCTGATGGTGCGTCAATCACCATCCCCGCATGAAAACCTATTGCGCTACCCCGCGCAATGTGCTTCTATTCCCGCATGAGAAATATAACAGCAATTCCCGTGCGCATCGAGGTGCAGCAGAAAGAGGATCTGGATCGAATCTGTTCCGAGCTGGGGCTGACTACATCCGCGATCATCCGCATGCTGGTTAAATCATTCCAGGAGCTATACGACCGCAACAATGGCAAGGTCGAATTCCCTCTGAAATTGAAGCAATAGAGAGACCCAAACCATTGAATTGCCGGAAAATCAAATGCCTTCATTTCACGTTAAGCAATAAGAGAGCATCACGAATTATTATTGCTCACATAGACTGCTAATCGCTGGAGCAAAGAGTAACAGAGATGAGCAATAAACCTGTACTCGTAGGTCAATTCTACAGCCTTGCGTCTTTCGACCGTGCAAAGGCTCTCCTGACGTGTGCAGGTCTCCATACGTCATCTGACAACGAGTACACGATACAAATGCGCCCCTATTTGACCATGGCGCTCGGCGGAGCCCGGCTCTTTGTATTGTCGGAGGAGGTCGATCGTGCACGCGCTCTTCTGGCAAAGCAACAACCCAACGTGGTCGAACTTAACTATGCTCTTCGCGTAAGAAAATCTATGTTAGCGATCACACTTGCGCTTTTTGCGGGATTTATTATCGGTAGCGTGATTGGTTTTCGCCAACAGAGTCTTGAAACTGGAATTAGTGTTGGCATAATGGCATCCGTAATTTGGTTGATTGTTCTCAGCAATCTATTTGTACCAAAGGCGAAGCTGATACAAGAATGAGGCTCAACAACAGCCTGCCTATTGCCGCTCGTCGCGGCAAAGGGAGATGCCAACGGAAGCGAGGATGAGAACGAAACACACCATAGGCTGTCTTGTTATTTTACTGCTTTTCAACGGGTGCACGGCACTTACACCCACGAGGCAGGATGCTGACCTGTACGAGGAGTACATGTCTGATGTCGATACCAGAGGAATGATGGAGAACAGATCCCGTGAGCCAAAGATGGTTGTCGAGAGATACAACGATCCACCGCAATTTGAACGACGATTGAAGGAGCTTGGGCCAGAGGACAAGCGAATGCTCTCCGTGTATCGGGAGACGTTCAATGGCCCTCGGCTTTCTCAGCACATTACATTGGCACGCTATATGTTGAAAAACATTCGCAGGGGAGATGCGTTTGAATGGGTACAAACGATCTTTGGCCCTCCACACTTCACCGGGAAAGCCGGACGCCATAGTGTGTGGGCATACGCCATCCCATTTCCGTACAAGATCTATGTGTTTTTCACGGAGGATGGATTTGTTGACGCCGTGAGAGACGTAACAAGAATGGACTGAGGGCTTCCAATAAAAAATGGACACTAGCTCAAACCGCCGCTAGGCCCTGGTTTGAGCAGTGTCATTTCAACGTGTGCGCAGGACATGCATCGTAACTAGGAGGTGAGAGACCTCTGCCCAGGTAAAGAGCGCAGAACCGAAGGGCTAGCGAAAGGGC
>JAIFLS010000109.1 GCA_020048935.1 bacterium
CGGCGCCACCCCGGGGTGGTCTCGAAGAACTGGAACCATGACGGCAGGGAGTTGAACGGCACAACGGCCAGGCGGATACCGAACTCGCGGATGGTGGCGGCAAGCCGGTCCGGGGAGCCAAGCCCCGACCAGCGCTGGAAGAACGCCGGTCCGGCGAGTTCCGCGCGACCGTCGATGAAGACCTTGCGCCCGGATGCGAATCCAAGATAGCCGCCGTCACCGAATGAATTCAGCATGTTGACGGGGGGGATGGGTGCGTTGCGAAGGAAGGCGGCGGCACGAACCGGCAGAAGGTCCGGGTTGAAACGGTGTCCGGGGCGTTGCGGCAGGCGCTGTAGTGCATAGGCGTAACCGTTCATGGCATGGATCGCGGCGATGGCACAGGCCGTGATGCAGCCCGTGAGCACGGCGGGCCGCAGCAGGCGGGCCGCGGCTGGCGGAATCCGGCAGGTCGCCAGTGCCGCCGCCTGGCGCAGGCCGATGACGACGACAGGGTAGGTCGCGACGACGAAGTAGCCGAAGTTCTTCTGGGCACTCCAGAAAAGGTAGGCGAAAAGAACGAAGATGATGCGCTCGGGCAGATTCACGCGTCGCCAGGCGAACGCGAAGGCCGCGAGCGCCAGCACGCCGTAGGCCTGCATGAAAAGAAGCGGCTGGTATAGCACCAAGGCACGGTTGGCCGTATAGGCCGTCAGATCGAGCGGAGAGTCGAATTCGTTGATTCCGGCGGCGGACTTGAACACGCTGGCGTCCTGGATCATGATGAACTGCGTGAAGGGAAACAGGAACCCGCCGAGGCCGTAGGGCGTAAGGAGGCAGGCGGCCGTCGAGACCGCGCCTGCGACGAGGAGGGGAGCCGCCGCACGAATCCCTCTTGGAAGTTCGGCGGCAGCGTAGCAGCCGATCCCGACAAGGCCGAGAATGAAAAGGGAATGCGTGTTGGCCCAGATCGCCATAATGGGAGGAAGAAACCAGAGGACTCGCGGGTTGCCCCGGTCCCGGCGGTACGTTTCCAGGCCGAGCAGGATCGCGTTCAGGCCGATCCATGAAGCCAGGTGCGGTCGGATTTCCCACGAGGGGCCGAGGGCGAAGAGCAGGAGAGGAACGGCCCAGGCCAGTGTCACGGCGCGCTCCCGTCTCCAGCTTCGCCAGACCAGGAGGGTGAACGTGAACAGCATCAACCCGGCGGTGCCGGCGGCCAGACCGGCGGTGCCGGCGATTCGGTAGACGCATGCGACCCCCAACTGGAAAAACCATTGAAGATCAATATGGGGTCTGCCGGTCAGTGTGTACGTAAGAGGGTCGGTGCGGGGGACCTGCCCGTGATCGGCGATCCATTGCCCGAGCGAAAGGTGAAACCCGATGTCCGGGCTGTAGATCTCGCAGAAACTGAAAATCAAGGCCAGCGCACAGATGGCGGCAAGCCCGACGACAACCGGATGGAACCAAGACTGGGCGTGCTTTTGCATGAGGTCGAAGCTAACGAAGAAGGGGGCAACCGTCAAGCGGACTGGACAATAATCAGGGTATTCACAGAGATCTAACACAAGCCAAATCATTGCCGAATCATGCCGGGTGGATGATATTGAGTCTCGGCAGGATTGGCTTGCCGACCCGGGAATGCCTATTTGGAAGAGGTTCGGTCATGTGCAAGAATGCGATATTGGTGATGATGGTGGCGGTTCCGCTGGTGATGACGGGATGCAGTGCGACGTCAGGCCGGTATATCCGCCCGATGTTGCAAGCCTCGTCTCAAGGGGACACGGCTGAATTGGCTGATCTGGTCGGTCGCGGCGCTGATGTGAATGCGTTGTCCAAGCGGGGGTGGGCACCCTTGCACATGGCCGCTGGCAGCGGGGCCCTGAATACCGTCGAGTGGCTGGTCGGGAAGGGCGCCTTGGTGGATCTGCCCAATATGCAGGGACAGACGGCCTTGTGCATCGCGGCCGGGCTAGGGTATTCCCGTGTGGTCCGTTTCCTGGTCGGCGCGGGTGCCGATGTCCATGCCGGGTTCCCGCTCTACCTGGCGAGCAAGCAGGGCTATCTCGAGACGGTCCAGATCCTGCTTGATGCCGGTTGCGACCCAAACCGGAGTTCCATCGTCTCGACACTGACGCCTGCGCATGTAGCGGCGGCACTGGGGCATGCGGATGTGCTGGCTGCACTGGTGCGTGCCGGTGCGGATCCGTCCATCAAGGGATCGGTGGATGGCCTCGAGGTGACTTCGGAGGATATCGCGAATGCGAATCCCGTGCATCGCGAGGCGCTGCTGGAAGCGCTTCGCAACCCGCAGTCGCCGCAGTTCAGCATGGCGTCAGGTCAGGCAGCTCCGGATCCGGAGCTGCCGTCAACACCAACGGAAACGGGGGCAGCACTGGCGGCCTCGTCGCGCACTGCGGAGGATCAAGGGGCGCGTGGTAAAGGCGCCATCGAGGATGATGAGTTGGTACGGATCGACGTGGACCGTGTCCGGCGGATCGCCGCGCGAGTGATCGCTAAAGAGCGCCCGGAACTTAACCTTGCCGACTATGACCCCAGTTATGTGCTATGCCTGACGCATCCGGATGTGCACCCGTTTGTTTCCATCGTGGTCGAGTGGCTGGGCCGCAAACCGCTGGAAGTCCTGAAGGGCAAGGACGAGAGGTCTGATCGGATACGGGTCGGCAAGTTGTCGGTCAAGCTTTCCCGGACCGGGGATCTGGTCGAGATCAAGCTGTCGGACGCCTGGCTCTACCGGAACCTTTAGCTGGCGGCATAGGCAAACGTCGGACCGCTATCGTGTGAGTTGAACCTCATGCGTGGCTGGCGCGGCGCATGCCCTTCGCAGGCGCCGTGACAGACGCGCTTGTAGGTTCCAGCGAATGGTTCTCTGGCGGCGACGCTTTGCCTTGTCAAACAAACCGTCGCCAGTACCAAAACCAAATCAATCCCCCCCGATGACCGCGTGCAATCCTTAACGCGAAGCGCGCCCGCGCTGTAAGCATCAACTGCGTTATTCGTCGGCGCGGGCGCACTACGCCTAAACTTATATGCATGCGGCCCGTGGCAATCCATTTCTGCTGTCAGACCGTTGCAAGTCCAAGCACCGTCCAGGGTCCAGGGAACCGAAGCGAGACCGTCATGAAGACGGCCTAGCCTGAGGTTCCGCTCCAACGGTCCCTGCCAGACGCTAGAACAGCCAATCGAGGCCGATGTACCAGAAATGAGCGTTCTCGATGAAGAGCGCGTCATTGTTGTCCGGGAAGACCATCATGCCTTCGTCCTCGGTAACATCGAACGAGTACAGATACTCGCGCGAGTAGCTGACTGAGGCCAGCAGGTTCTCGGCCATCCGGAATGCGGCGGTGAGATCGAACTGCACGCCATAGGCGAGCGAGCGTTCGTCGCCGTAGCTCTCGTTGATGCTGCCGTCGTAGGCATTGTCATATCCATCCTCGCGTGCAATACCGGACACCTCGCCGATCAGCAGGTTGCTGCGCAGGCTGAATAGGAACAGGTCGTTGCGGAAGGGCCGCAGATCGCCGAACACGCCCGGTGCCAGCATCCACCAGTCCGTGGCCCCGACCGTCTGCAGGTGGTCCTCGCCTTCCAGGATCTCGATTTTCTGGCGCACGCCGATATGCTTGACCCCGATGCTTGAGCCCCATACACCGCGCTCGGTCTTGGTCCGGCCTTCATGCCAGTAGAGTTCGACGTCGTTGCGGTCGGCCCGGATGCTGTGGAACTGGTTGGGTCCTGCTTCAAGGTCGTATTCCAGGTCGGACTTGCTGACATTCAGGTTGATCTGCGCAATGCCGCGGCTTATCGAGATGTTAACGCCCCAGCCACGGCCCTCTGAATCGCCGTCTTCCCAAGTCTGGTCGGGCGAATGCACGTCATCCGCCCGGTTCTGCAGGGCGCTCCGGTCCTGTAGGTAAATGCGATGGGATATCCCCGCGTCAACCTGCCACCGGTCCTCCTCGGGAACGAAATTGACATCCTCGTACTCATTGATTTTGTCCGATTGCCCGAGGCAGGCGCCTTGGATACCTACCACACCAGCGACGATCATTACGAACCGGTTCTTCATGTTGTTCCTATGCTCCTGATTACGATTGACACTTCTTGACTCTGTTCCCTACGACATCCCGATTGCCGGAAGCTATGCGTGTGACCACGCGATGTTCAAACCACCGTCAAACTTTCCTCAAAGCCTGAAACATCCGCGTGTGGATAATGTTGGAGAATTGTATGGATTTGGTTAATTCGCAAAGGGCGCTCAGCGATGGCTGCGGGCGATCTTCTCCACCTGGTCCAGATACTCGCCGACACTATCACTGGGGGCGACGCTTTGTGCCCGCTTCAGCAGGGGTATGGCTTCCGCGAATTGCGAGTTCTTGACCAGTGCCTGGGCATGGCGAAGGCACGCGCGGGCTTCAAACGATTCCAGCGTGGCGGCCTGCTCGAAGGCGAAAATAGCCTTCTGGAGCTGACCGTTGCCGGCGTATTGCTGTCCCAGCAGGATCAAGGCGTCTCCATCAAGCGGATCGAGCTTGACGATTTCCTCCAGCATGGCGATCTGCTCGGCTGGGGCGGCCCCGCGGGCGGCGGCAAGCTTGGCCTCGAGTTTCAGGATACGGGTCAGCTGCTCGGGCGGCAGCTTGCCGGCAAAATGCTCGCGTATGGCCGTGATCACATTGGCGGATTCGGCATGGGCGGAGCGCGCGGCAAGCACCTCGGCATTGCGGATGAAGTGGTCGGCGGCCTCGCCCTTGTACAGCCGCATGGCCCGAAGGTAGGCGTCCGTGGCCAGTTCCATGAGCCCTTCGTTGACGTAGATATCCCCGAGCGTGTTGAGGCAATCGGTGTTGGCACCACCCTGAAGGGCGATGTATTCATAGTTCTCGGCCGCCTTGATGGCACTTCCCATCCCGAGGTAGGCGTTGGCCTGGAGGATCCAGTATTCATGCGCGTCGGGTTTGCGGGCGATCATCTGATCGCACAGCGCGGCGGCGTCATGGAAACGGTTCAGCTTGAACAGGCAGCGGGCCATGCCGAGCTGCCAGTCGGTCGCGTCCGGCTGCAGCATCATCGCCTGCTGGTAGGCGTACAGGGCGGATGAGTACTGTTCGGTCATCAGGTAGGTGAAGCCGAGCAGCCCGTAGGTCAGCCCGTCATTGTCGCCGAGTTCGATCGCGCGGGTCAAGGGGGCGACGGCCTCGTCAAGCTTGTTGCTGCGCACAAGGACCATGCCGAGGTTCTTGTGTGCGCGCAGGAATGACGGGAATTTCGCGAGGGCTTTCCGGTACCACAGGATCGCCGCATCCGGCTCGTTCAACTGGAAATAAAAGCTGCCGAGCGTGTAGTCGAAGACCGCGCTGTGTGTCGGCATGATGACACTTTTCAGCATATTGACAGCCTTGGGCATCCCTTTCGGTTTCGAGAGAAGCGCCAGTACCTGGTCCATCAGTTCTTTTTCGGCGGCCGTGAAGGATGGTTCGATATCCGAGCGTACGCCGTAGGAGCCCATGAACTGCCTGCGGAATTGCGGGTCGTTCCACAGGGCGAGCTGCTCATCAGCGGCGGGGGCGCACGTCAGGCACAGCAGAAGGCTGGCGGTGGTGATCAGGGTGGTTTTCATCGGGGGCTCCTTACTTCATGAACGATATTGGGACACGCATCTTGAAATTCACGGGGCTGCCGTTGCGCTTTCCGGGCTCGAACCGCCAGCGGCGGATGGCGGTCATGGCGGGGTTGGCAAACGCGGGATGCGATGCCTTCTCGACTTTCGGATTCTGCACATTCCCGTACTTGTCAACGACGAAGATCAGGTACACGGTCCCCTGGATGTTCTTCTTCCGCAGCTCCGGGGGATACTCGGGGGCGGCCTGGTAGATCGGGCGGGGGGCCTGGTCCAGGTCGGCCATGGAGAAGATGGCGTCGCTCTCCTCGTTCATCTTCGATGCCATGGATTTGAGCGACTGCACATCGAATCCACCTCCACCTCCGGCACCGCCGATGCCCGGATTGAGTGCGAGTTCGAGCTGCGAGAGGTCCAGGGGCTGTGCCTCGGCGGCCATGTCGGGGGGGGGCTCTTCCTCTTTTTCCTCCTCCTCCTGCTTCTCTTCCGGTGGCGGCGGTGGAGGTGGTGGCAGGTTGGCGCTGTCGACCGTACGGATTTCCATGTCCTTCTTGTCCGGCTCGGAAACTTGCTGCAGGTATGGAAGGAGCAGGAAGACCGCGATTGTCATCAGCACGGCGCCAGCGAGCGAGAGCAGGCCGCGGGCGAGGCTCAGCAGCGCGTATGCAATGCGGATGGTTCTGGAACGCGGCATGATCAGGTATCTACCTTCCGGGTTGCCAGGCTGACCTTGGTGGCACCCGCAATTTTCGCCTCGTCGATCACCCGGACGAGAAGTCCGGATTGCACCGCCTGGTCGACTTGGATGATGACGGGGATGTCCTCTTTGGCGATCATCCGCTTGACGAGCGGGCGCACTCCCGCGATGCCGATATCCTTGCCCCCGTAGACGATGGCGCCGTCGCTGGTAATCGCCAGCAGGATGCTGTTCTTTTCCAGGTTGACCGCCGAGGCCGCCTGCGGCTTGTCCACCTCGACGCCGGTCTCCTCGACAAACGTCGTGGTGACAATGAAGAAAAGCAGCAGGATGAAGACACAGTCGAGTAATGATGTAAGATCGACCGTTGCTTCGCTGCCTTCGTCACTAGACGAGGATTTGAATCTGCTCATGGTTCGGTTCTCCCGGGGTGGGTTGCTGGGTGGAGGTTGATCTGGCCTGGAAATACTGCATGCAGAGGCTTTCGAGATGTTCGACATATTTGATATAGCGGTCGTTCTGCCGGGTCAGGCTGAAGTGGAATGCCAGCCCTGTGATGGCCAGCAGCAGCCCGGTCTCGGTGGTGATGAGGGCTTCCGCGATGCCGCCGGCAATCATGTTCATGGTTTTCTCGCCTCCTCCTCCGGAGGAGAGCGCCTTGAAGGTTGCCAGCATGCCAGTGACGGTCCCGAGTAGGCCCAGCAGCGGTGCGGTGCTGACAAAGACCTTCATCAGGAAAATGTCGCGGTTGAACGGGGCCAGTTCATCTTGCTTGAGTTCATCGAAATAGTGCCCCACCTGCTCCGGCGTGCCCTGCGCGGTCGCCTGGCGGATCATGCGCGCGGCGGGGCCGCGCGCCTTCGCGGGATTGCGCCAGTACCGTCTCCAGGCGTAGTCGGGGCCTACGGCGGGGCCTTTTGAAAGCAGCCGCAAAAGCAGGTTCGTGCCCAGCAGGTACATCAGGGCGCAGTTGGCCATCAGGGGAGGCATTGCCCATCCCCCTTTTACCCAGATATCCAGGGCCTGTTCAACGAGCGGGTACGAGGCAAGCGGGTGCATCCGGATTTTCCTCCTGCAGGGCTTGGCATTGGCTGGTTGATGCATGCGTCCTTTTCGTCTCGACGCCGAGAAACGCCACGGCGAGGGCCTCCATCTTGTCGGTATAGCCCCTGACAACCCAGGCGAGGGTGGCGTGGAAAACGAGGGCGGGGATGGCGAGGACCAGTCCCGCCTCGGTCGTGATCAGGGCTTCCGAGATACCGCCGGAAAGCGCCTTGACATCCCCGCCGCCAAAGACGGTCAGCATCTTGAACGTGGTGATAATGCCGAGCACGGTGCCGAGCAGCCCCATGAGGGGCGCGGAAGCGGCGCAGACGGCAACAAAGGGGATCAGACCCTTGAGCCTGAATTTGGCGTCGAGCATGATCTCGAACATGACTTCCTCGATCAGTTCTCGTGGTTCCCCCACTTCCTCGATCAGTTCTCGTGGTTCCCCCATGTGCGATACCCCGGCGCGGAGCATGCGTCCGGCGGGCCCGCCGAAAGCGCGGGCGATAAGCGTGGCCTGATCCTTGTTCGAGCTGGCGATGGCATCCAGGAGCGGCTGGATCCTGTCCCTGTTGGGTAGCCGGGCCCAAAGGATGATGAGTGACAACAGCTTAGGAACGGCATACAGGAGCATGATGAAGCCAGATGCGATGATGGGGTACATCAGCAGTCCGCCCTTGATGATATGTTCCTTGAGCGTCTCCTTCGTCTCCTCGATCTTGCGGGCATTGCCGAGACTGGTGTCGAGCGGCATGCGTCCCTGGGCATTCCTGATCAGGTCGAGCGTGGCCTGCCGGTGTTCCGGCAGGGTGAACTCGACGACGGAGGGTTCGAGCGAACCGAGTCGCTGCTCGACCATGCCGGCCAGCTTCTCATCGCTGGATA
>JAIFLS010000154.1 GCA_020048935.1 bacterium
CGTCAATCGTCGTCGGCTACATTCTCGGCAACGCCACGCAGGATACCCTCGGTAACCTGGTCTCGGGGCTGGCACTGAATACCGAGTCGCCGTTCGCCATCGGCGACTGGGTGACGATCGCGGGCAATACCGGGCGTATCGTGGACATGACCTGGCGCGCGACCAGCCTGCGAACCAAGACCGGCGACTACATCACGATCCCCAATGCCGCCATCGCGCGGGAAACCATCACGAATTATTCCCAGCCGACCACGGTTCATGCGGCCTATGTCGATGTCGGCGTGAACTATGGCGTGGCACCCGCCAAGGCGCATGAGGCCCTGATGGAGGCTATCCAATCGGTTGACGAGGTGCTTCGCTCCCCGGATCCGCATGTCTGGCTGGTCCGCTATAACGACTTCTCGATCGATTACAGAATCAAGTTCTACATCAACGATTTTGAACGGCAGGAGGAAATCAGCAGCCAGATCATGCAGCGGATCTGGTACAGCTTCAAGCGCCACGGTATTTCGATCCCGTTCCCCATCCGCGACGTGAACATGCGCCAGATCACGGTGGATGACGAGCGTGCACAGATGGCGGCCGAGCGTGTGCGCAAGGCAGCCTTGCTCGATACTATCGGCCTGTTCAGTCCGCTTTCGGCGGACGCGCGCCAGCAGCTTGCCGTCGCGCTTGCCGAGCGTGTCTATGGACAGGGCGAGGTGATCGTGGAGCAGGGCAGCGCCGGCAACCAGTTCTTCATCATTGTAGATGGCCAGGTGGACGTGTCCGTCATGCAGGACGGTCGGCGGACCTGCGTCGCCTCGCTGGCGAAAGGGGATGTTTTCGGCGAAATGTCGTTCCTGACCGGCGAGAAGACCAATGCGACGATCACGGCGAAGGTCGATTGCACGGTGCTGGTGCTGCGACATACCGAGCTGAAGGGGATCCTTTCCGTCAACAACGCCCTCGCGGATGAGTTTGCCGCCGTGCTGGCCAACCGGCAGCAGAGCGCGGCCCAGTCCCTGGCGCAGGCGGCAGGCGTCCGGGGCGAGACCAGCGGGTCCGAGGCGGATTCCGTGAAGGCGCTCGGCCGCCGCATCCGCCGTTTCTTCGGGCTGGCCGCTTCCTGACCCGTACGGTGGTAAGCCGTTTGCGGCTCGCGAGGACGCTCACCCTCCATACGGCACATTACCCATCTTCCCACAACTGGGGGGCGAGCGTCCTCGCGAGCCGTGCGGAGATCATCGGTCCACGGGCAGCATGACGGCCCGGATGGCGTTGTTCTGCGGCTGGATGTCGGTCTGGCCGACGGGGCGAAGCTCGATGGAGATGTCCACGCCGTCGGTATCGAATGTGGCGGCTGGCAGTTCGATTGTATGAACGGTGGTGTTCCCGACCCCGACATTGGCAAAGCGCAGCGTTTCTGTATGGCCGTCAAGGGTGACGTCCATCTCCACCTGCGGCAACATCACGGTGCCGCGGTTCTGGCCGAAAATGTCCAGCAGCACCCGGTCGCCTTCGCGCCGCGCATAAGGACGGCTCGCCGCCATGTCGACCCGTCCGGAGTCGTTCCGTGCCAGCAGCCTTCCCGCATCCAGCATGCCCGCTCCCGTGGCCTCGTCGGTGCCGGGAGCATCGGTATCATTGCTGTGGCGTTGCAGCAGGGTGAGGGTTTCGTCTGGTGTCAGCGCGGGGGACTCCGCCAGCAGCAGGGCGGCGGCGGCACTGACAAACGGGGTGGCGGCCGAGGTGCCGGAAAACGCGGATAAACTACCGTCCGTGCCTGTCGATGGCACCGCGATGCCGATCCCCGGCGCACTCAGGTCCAGGGTGGTTCCCGTGTTGGAGAAGTACAAGTGCCGGCCGGTGGCGTCCACGCCGCCGACGGCTACGACGCCGTCGTATCCGGCCGGGTAGGAGACTTCGGGCAGGCCGTCGTTGCCGGCGGCGGCAACCAGCAGCACGTTGCGTTCGGTGGCGTAGTCGACCGCCTCCCTCAGGATCTCGCTGTCCCCGCGTGTGCCGGCCGAGATGTTGATGACGCGGGCACCGAGATCAACAGCCTCGATAATGCCCTTGGCCAGGGTGAAGGCATCGCCGGTGCCGCTGTCCGGAAGAACCTTGATGTCGATCAATTCGGCGCCCGGGGCCATACCCTGCAGGCCGTTGATCAGCGAGGCGACCGCACCACCGTGCGTGGCCTCGCCGAGGCCCTCGCCGGTCAGGTCCAGCCGGGTAGCGACAAGCCCGTCGAAACCGCTGGGTATGCCCGTGTCGAGCACGGCAATGCGGATACCGGAACCCCATTCCGGCCTGGGGTCGGGTACCCCGAGCCAGGCGAGAGTCCCGGTGCCGAACCCGGTGTAGGGGGTGGCGGGGGCTACTGCGGCATGGCCCTCGGGTAAAGGTGGCAGCCGGACATGGATATTCGGCAGGAGGGTCAGTGGTGTCGGTGCCGACTTGAGCAGGGCTCGCAGGGTGGCCGCATCGGCGACGCCAATGCGCAGGGCGTTGGCGACGGCCAGCCGGTCGAGAATGCGGATGCCGAGGCGTACCGCCAGCGCCTCGAACGCCTCGCGGTCGCGGGCATTGAAAAACGTCAGCACGTATTCGCCCGCGATTTCGTCCGCAGCGGGAACCCTGTCGCTGGCAGGCTTGTCATCAGGCGCACCCATGGTTGCTGTTTCGTTTGGATAAACCGGCGTCGTCGTTCCATGCGGGGGAGTGGGGCGAGCGGGGTGAATCCTGAAACCCGGTATCCAGTCCGGCTCCTGCCCCGGCGGCAGAGGCAGCCTCCGATCCCGCAACGCGGCAAGCCCACCGCCAACCAGCATTATTGCGGCCAGTATGGGGATGCCGGAGCGTCGTATGTGCCACTGTCTTCGCATGGCAACGATCATGCCCGGATGGAAGCCCATCCGCAATGCTAATTTTCAATTCATTGCCCCTGCAGGTGGCGGAAACCATCGGCCGCATGCTGGTCGGTGCCCCATGGCGAATGATTCGCGCGTGGGTGACAAAAAGCCCCTGTTTCCTCTTGGAAACAGGGGCTTCTTGCGCCTATGGGCTGGCGTCTCAGCCCAGGATCGCCTTGAGGTCGGCTTCCGGGGTGCTGATGGGCATGAGGTTGAAGTTGTCCACCAGTACCTGCAATACCGCCGGCGTGATGAACGCGGGCAGGCTTGGCCCGATCCGGATGTTGCGGATGCCTAGGTGCAGCAGCGTCAGCAGGATGCAACAGGCTTTCTGCTCGTACCACGAGAGCACCAGCGACAGCGGCAGGCTGTTGACGTCCGTGCCGAAGGCGTTGGCCAGTGCCACGGCGATCTGCACCGCCGAGTAGGCGTCGTTGCACTGTCCCACATCCAGCAGGCGGGGGATGCCGCCGATGTCGCCGAACGGCAGCTTGTTGAAGCGGAACTTGCCGCACGCCAGTGTCAGGATCACGCAATCCTGCGGGACCTGCTCGGCCAGTTCGGTGTAATAGTTACGCCCGGACTTGGCCCCGTCGCAGCCGCCGATGAGGAAGAAGTGCCGGATTTTCCCGCCCTTGACCGCCTCAATCACCTTGTCGGCCACGCCCAGCACGGCGTGATGGCCGAAGCCCACCAGGATGGTGTCATCCGGTCCGTCCTCGGCGAAACCTTCCGCGGCCTTGGCTGCCGCGATGACTGTCGAGAAGTCGTCGTTAGGCACATGCGTGACACCCGGCCAGGCCACCAGGCCGGTCGTGAAGATGCGTGCCTTGTAGGTCTCACGCGGCTTCTGGATGCAGTTGGTGGTCATCAGGATCGCGCCGGGGAAGGCGTCGAACTCCTTCTGCTGGTCCTGCCAGGCTCCGCCGTAGTTGCCGGCGAGGTGCTTGTATTTCTTGAGGCCGGGATACCCGTGGCAAGGCAGCATCTCCCCGTGTGTGTAGATGTTGATGCCGGTGCCTTCGGTCTGCTCCAGCAGTTCGGCCAGGTCCTTGAGGTCGTGGCCGGACACAAGGATCGCCTTGCCCTTGAGCGGGTGGATGCGTACCGGTGTCGGTACCGGATTGCCGTAGGCCCCGGTATTGGCGGCGTCGAGCAGTCCCATGACCGTGAGGTTGACTTCACCGGCCTTGAGGTTCAGGGCTACCAGCGCATTGATGTCGCTGAGCCCGGCGGCCAGTGTAGCCATGGTCTCGATGAAGAACGCGTAGACCGCGTCGCTTTCCTGCCCGAGTACCCGTGCATGGTCCGCGTAGGCCGCCATGCCCTTGAGCCCGTAGGTCAGCAGCTCCTGCAGCGCGGTGACGTCCGCCCCTTGCTTACCCATGCGCTGGCTGATGCTGATCGCGGCGGCTTCGGCCACCATGCTCTCGCGGTCCGACGGCTTCCAGTCCGCCACGGCGCCGCTGACGGCAGGCTTTGCGCCGGCCTTGCGGCAGAGCGCCTCGGCCCTGGCCTTGACCTCGCCGGCTTCCTTCAGCAGGCCGGTCATGCGCACGGCGTCGAAGTTGACGTTGGTCACGGTTGTAAAGAGCGCCTTGACGATAAAGCGCCCGATCTCCTTCACGTCGGCCCCGGCCTTGGCGGCGGGATCCGCATGGACGGCGATCCCCTTGGCCGCGTAGACCAGTAGATCCTGTAGCGCCGAAACCTCGGGATCCTTGCCGCAGACGCCGAAGCTGGTGCAGCCTTCGCCCTTGGCGGTTTGTTCACACTGGTAACAGAACATGCTCATGTTTTCTCTCCTTTGTTTTGTGTTTTGGTCGTTGTTTTGTTTGTCGATTGTGCGGTTAACGGATCATGATCAGCAGCATCTTGAAGCGTTCCTCGGCCTTTAGCGCGTGCGGCACGTTGGCCGGCATGATGACCAGGTTGCCAGCGCTCACTTCCTGCGTCTTGCCGTCGATGGTGATCGCCGCCTTGCCTTCCAGGATCTGGACGGTGGCGTCGTAGGGCGAGGTGTGCTCGCTGAGACCCTGGCCGGCGTCGAACGAGAACAGGGTCAGGGTTCCCGTCGGTTTATCCAGCAGGGTCTTGCTGATCACCGCGTCGTCGGCATAGCCGACCGCTTCGGCCATACGGATGGCGATTCCCTTGTTCGCCGGTGCCTTGCTCATGATTGCCTCCTTATTTATCGGGTGCGTGTGTCTGATTGCTCATCAACACGGGCAAGACTACACGACAAGAGAGGCGTCCGCCTTGACCTAAGTCAACCCGTGATAAAAAAGGGAAATATATTTTCGCCCGCCAGCCCGCCTCTGTGGAAAAATAAAAAGGAAAAATAGGGTGGCAGGAATTGACGTTATGTGCACTTGTAGCTGGGGTCGATGACCCCGGCGGTGCATGGATTAGCAAACGGGAGAGAGGCTTCGCCATGCACATTCACGTGCGCTCCGGGGCCACCGACCCCGGCTACAAGGCTTTTCCGGCTAAATGGTTTTATGAGACGATTACACCCTGGCCCCCGCGCTACTGGCCAGAAACCACGTTGCGGGTTTTCTTCGCGCGCATGGCGTCTGATGCCGCTTGTTCGCGCTGGGTCGCGGACACTTCCGGCTCGCTTTTCTTGGCGGCGGTCTGCAAGGCCTGGTCCTTCTCGCGTTCGTCTTTCTCCCGCTCGTCCAGTCGGTTCGTTGCGGACTTGCTGGAAATCCGGCTGGCCGAAAGAGTTGTACCAATGCGGACACCGATGGCATCGGCCGCGGCATGGCGCGCTAGCGTCAACCCCGGCACCATCAGCAGTGCGATCAGGCAATATCTGTGTAATCTCATCTGACACCTAGAGTAGTAGAATCGCCGAATAAAGCAAGCCTGTAATCATTTATCCGTGTCATGCTGGATATTCGTTCCCGCCTGTTCCCGGACCGCCTCGAAGACGGCGACTACGACCTGCGCCATGCGGTCGTAGTCCAGACGGTCCCAAGTGTCCTGGGGCGTATGGTAGGCGGTGTTGCGCAGGAAAGCGGTGTCGGTGATCATCACAGCGTTGTAGCCGTGCAACCAGTAGTTGCGGTGATCGGAAAAATCCACACCGCGCACAAAGGACGGTACGGCGGCGGAAACCACGTCCAGCGGCACGGTCCCCAGCATGGCTCGCTTGACGCGCTTTAGAAAGGGTCGCTGTTGGTTGCTGCCGATCACGGCAATGAAATCCCCGCGGCTGGGGAACAGGAGGTGGAATAAACCAAAGGGATACTGCTGCGACCACGGCTTGTCGTCAAAATACCCGATCATTTCGAGGCAGATCATGCCCGCGACCTCGACGCCCGCCTGCTTGAGCGATGCCGCATGCTGGTAGCTGCCCATGGATGGCGACGCGAAGAAGGGGGGCTCCTCGGTCGAGAACGCCACCAGCTCCACGGTCAAGCGCAGCGGTGTTTTATCCAGTAAACGTGCCAGCTCAAGCAGGCCGGCCACGCCGCTGGCATTGTCGTCGGCTCCCGGCGTGTCGTCGCAGCTATCATAATGCGCCCCGACGATCAGCCGCGGACCGGTCTCCGGCCCGAAACTGCCGGTGATGTTCTGGTAGTTGCGTCGCATGGCGGAATAAGGCTGGCGGGTCACGCGTGCACCGTATGCCGTCAGTTTCCCGGCAATGTAATCCGCGCAAGCCGCCAGGTTCGTCGTATCCAGGCAGGAGCGCGGCGCGAAATCAACGGAGAGCGTCTTGACGTGGGCCGCCAGCGCCAGCGGATCGGCATGCGCGGCCGACCGTTCGGCTCCGCGCAGTACCGGCTGGCGGATGACGCATCCTACGGCGGCTATCGCCAGCACAGGAACCAGCACATACAGCAGCAGTCTTACTCGCATCCGTCTTCGTGCCGCCTGCCTGTCAATCCCGTTTGTGATTGAACTAGTGCTTCCTGGACTCAAGAATCCCATTCCCCCTCTCCGATTGCATCATCCTGTGAATGCGCGTCTGTTTCACGCTCATCCTGCATGAAACGCTGATGTTTTACGATCCTTTTGTTTTGATAATTGGGATGAAATCGCGCACGATAGCAGTCGCGTGGTCGTGCAAATCAGTGAAAGGGGCATGATGATCTCGGAAAAGCGCAGCGGGGAGTGGTCGCCTGGGTTGACGGCGGCGGAGCGGGAAACGGTGTTCGCGATTGCCCTTGATACCCTCGCGTGGTGCACGGAAGGCGGCAGCGGCAGGTTCGAATTCTCTGCTTATGTGCTGGATCCTGCGCTTGAAATACCGCGCGCCACGTTTGTCACGCTGCATGAGCGGGGACTGCTGCGCGGTTGTATCGGCTCGCTCGAGCCGCAGGCACCCCTCTATCGATCGGTGCATGAGAATGCCGTCGGGGCGGCCTTGCGCGATCCGCGTTTTCCGCCGGTCAGCGCCCGTGAACTGCCACGGCTGGTGGTGGATGTCTCGATTCTCAGTCCGATCGAACCGATTGCGGGACCCGAGGCGTTCCGTCTTGGCGAGCATGGCATCATCCTGGAGAAGGGCTGGCACCGGGCCGTGTACCTGCCGGAAGTCGCCCCCGAGCAGGGATGGACTGTCAAAGAGACGCTCTGCTCCCTTTGCGAGAAGGCCGGTCTGACGCCGGATGCCTGGCGCGCGGGGGCTTCGTTCAAGGTGTTTTCCAGTGTGGTGCTGTCGGTTGATCATCAGGAGGGTATATGGCAGAAGAGTCAGGACACAGCTTGAAACATCGGGTGGAATACGCGGTATTCTGCTTCTGGGGATGGGCATTCGCGACCGTGCCCTACCGGGTGGCGCTGGCGCTGGG
>JAIFLS010000113.1 GCA_020048935.1 bacterium
GTCTAATCGACCCACCCCGCCCTCCGGGCACCCCTCCAAGGAGGGGATCCTTGCCTCCTGGCGCGTGAAAACAGGTCCCCTCCAAGGAGGGGATCATTGCCTCCTGGCACGTGAAATATGATCCCCTCCTTGGAGGGGTGCCCGGAGGGCGGGGTGGGTTTCTGTTTGTAAGGAACAATCAAACTACGCGAAAAATCAATGTTGATAGTTGATGGCGTGCGTTTGTTCTGCTACAATGAAGGCGTCGAAGGGGGTGTATGATGAACATATCGAAGTACGGATGCAAGTTCACGGTCCTGGCGGTGCCCAGGCAGACCGAGATGTTCATGATGAACATGCAGGTATTCGATATCGTTCCGCACCGTATCGAGCCGCAACGGATCGAATCGGATGCCACCGGGCGGCCGCTCTCCGTGGTTTGGTGCGCCGTGTTCAACCTCAAGGGCATGCACAATGCCTAGGTTCAGGATAAGTCGAGGCTAAGCTGTCCTCGCACCACGACTTTGCGTCCGGATGGCGTCTCCGGGTCCGATGTATAGTATACCACGAATTTGATAGCCGGGAACTGCTTGGCCAAGGCGGTTCGAACGTAGTTCTCGACCGCGATGACATTGCCTTCGTCATCGTCCGAGAAGCCGACGCTGATGGGCTTTTCAAGGCCGCGTTCGCCGGAAATGCGGATGACGTGCTCGACGAAATCCTTGATGGCGAACTGCTTGCCTGTCTCCGTGTTGGGTGAGGCGGTGGCCGGCTGTCCCATTCTCTGGCGGAATTCGGGTGACATCACCCCATGATATTTGTTGTGGTCGAGGTAGTACCCGAGCACGTCCTGGTCGTTGCTGATTGGCTGCTGGGGGTCGAAGCAGGCGATATAGCCGCGAAGATTGCCCAGCATGATCTTGCGTTCCTCCACGGTCAGCACGGTGCTGATGAAATACTCCACCCCCTTACGGATGACGTCGGGACCGTGGCCGCGGGCGGTGACAATGGCAAACAGCCTGCCTTCGATCAAGGTTGTGCGGAATGTCTCGAAGCACGGGGCCGCCTTTTCCTCGCCAGAAACGACCCGGTCGATGGCGGTCCGTGTGTCGCGCAGGAAAATATTCTCGTTGTCCACATCCAGGTCCCGGAATTCACGGAACGCGTTTTCCCACGATCCGTCCGGCGGGCGGTAGTTGGCCGTGTCGCTGCGGATGACACTGAATACCGCCGTGGAAACCGAGTGCGGGACCCATTCACCGATGGCGGTCCGGCGCTCCAGATGAATGCAGGTTGGCATGTGCAGGATGTTATTATCCCAGTCGAAGATATAGTACTTCAAGTCGCGATCGCCCACCGCGTAGTTGATCTTGTTTGTCTCTGCAGTCATTGACCCCTTTATGCCTTGCTGCGGCGGTTGCCTACCCATTTGCGAATGTCTTCCCGGATGGCTTTCCACTCCGCCGGATTGAGTCGTTCCTCCAGGAAACGGGTGTAGAACCCCGTGACCACCTCGCGCAGGGTGTCGAGTGCCAGCATGCGGTCCTGGAAACGGCTAGCGGCATCGAGCTCCTCGCCTTGCGGAAGCTGCGTCGAACGGAATGTGAACGAATCGGCGTCGAAGGTGAATTTCCAAGTGGCTTCGTCGCGGGCGAACATGACCTTGGCCCGTTTTAGCTTCTTGCCGCTGAGCAGGGCGGTACGGGCTTCGGCGCTGACCAGCGGCTGCCCGTTGCGCAGGACGGTCTCGTGTGCACCGGCACCCTCGAACATGAAGCAGAGCGGTCCCTCGATGGCGACGGCAAAGGGGCCGGCGTCAAGCGTGGCGATCCCGCCGCAGGCTTCGGAGAAATACCACAGCCAGGTCAGGAAATCGCGTCCGATGTGCGCCTCGGCCATGTCGTCTTCAAGCTCGGGGGAAAAGCTGGAGGGTGCCAGGTCGCGAATGTCCGTCTTGAGTGTCTTGGCCGCGACATTCTCCGGATCGAACGGGATCAGGTCCAGTCCGGTGGTGTGCCGGAAATTCAGGCGCAAGGCGTCGAGCTGTTTGTCTGTGGTGGCTGTGGCATAGAGGAACTGGCCGTGCGGGTCGCAGGCAATATCGATGCCGGAGAGGGTCGGGGGCATGGTTGGCAGCAGCCGGGCGGTGACTTCCTTCTTGATCGCGCTTTTCTCGTTGCGCTTGAGAAACGGCAGGCCTCGCGCCTGCATCTCGGCCAGTTCCTCCATTTTGCATTCGGCCTTGAGCAGGGCGGGCGGGATGACTCGTTCCGCCTTCATCAGCGTCAGGCGCAGGTAACCCGCGACCATTGCGCTATCCTCCGTGATATGGCGGTCGAGCAGATGGCGTCCGGTAACCCAGCCCGAGATTTCGCCCGTGCCCATGGTCTCGATCGGGGGGACCGCATGACGGGCGAACCGAGCGACGAAATCGGGAGGAAGGGGCGCGGCGAGATAGAACATTCGGTAACTGAGGGAGCCAGATTCAAATGCCATTTGGATTCTTTCCTTGCATAATGTTATGATTCGAGGAAACCATGGTGCCATATCTTACCGCCGATATCAATCCCGCGTAAGGATTATTCGGCGTTGCGGTGGCATATGAATAAAGGCTGGAGTTCGTTCAGGTTTTGTGAAAAAGTATAACACAGCTCTCGTATTTCAGTTGTTTCCAAATGACGAATGGACTGCATGAACGGCAATTCGAAGAGGTTATGCGTATCCGTAACAGACGATGACATCCCACGTCTGCTGGGGTTTTCGTTCTCTCTGGGGGTGTCGCTGCTTTATCTTGTCATTGCGAGCCTGTGGATATTCTTCTCGGATCGGATCATTCTCCTGATCGCAAGGAATCCGGACCAGTTACTCATGCTGTCGACTGGCAAAGGGTGGTTTTATGTTGCGCTGACCGCCTTCTTGCTTTTCTGGTGCCTGGAACGATTCACGCGCCAGATCCGGCGGAATCAGCAGCGGGTGCGGGAAGAGCACGGGCGTCACCTGACAACGCTCCAGGCCATCGGTGATGCGGTTCTATCGACCGATGTTGAAGGGCGCGTCGAGATGATCAATCCGGTGGCCGAGAAGCTTACCGGGTGGACGGCGGAAGAGGCCGTCGGACAGCCATTGGATGTGGTCTTCCGGATAATCAGCGAGGATGATCGCAAACCGGTCGGCGATGTGTTTGATCGTGTCGTCAAGGACGGTGCTTCCATCGGTCTTGGCAATCACACACTCCTGATTGCGCGAGATGGCACGGAACGCCCGATTGCCGATTCAGCCGCACCGATTCGCGATGCAGATGGCAAAATCAACGGCATGGTCGTGGTCTTCAGTGACCAGAGTGCCGATCGGGCGGCGGGGGCGGCACAACGTGCGAGTGATCGCGAATTGAAGCGCGCCCAGCGGCTTGCGCATATCGGATCCTGGTGCTTTGACTTGAATTGCGGACGCGTATCCGCGTCCGACGAGGCTCGGCTGATCTATGGTATCGATGCGGAGGTATGGCGAATCGAGGATGTCCAGAAAATGCCGCTGGTCATCTATCGCGAGATGCTGGACCGGGCGTTGACCGATTTGATCAGCAAGGGCAAGCCTTACGATGTCGAGTTCCAGGTTCGGCGACTGTCGGACGGCGCCGTGCGCCACATCCATTCCATTGCCGAATATGATGCGGACAGCAACCGGGTGATTGGCACCATTCATGACATTACCGACCGCAAGCAGGCGGAAGCCGCACGTCAGGATAGCGAATTCCGTTATGTCGAGCTGTTTGAACATGCCGTTGACGGTATCCTGGTTGGGACGCCAGAGGGGCGCATTGCCGATGCAAACACCAGTGTCCTCCGGATGCTCGAAATGGATAAGGCCGCCCTGTGCGGACGGCACATCAGCACCTTGTTCGAGGAAACGGAGTTGCAGGAAGCCCCTCTGCAGTTCGCGAAGCTTGCACAAGGCGGGACGGTGGTGCGTGAACGGCAGTACATCCGTCCGGATGGCCAGAAGCTGCATCTTGAAATGCACAGCAAACAGATGCCGGATGGCGGCTACCACTCGATTATCCGCGACATAACCGCCCGCAAACATGATGAGAGTGAGCGCGAACGCCTGCAGGCGCAATTGGTGCAATCGCACAAGATCGAATCGGTCGGGCGACTGGCGGGCGGGGTGGCTCATGACTTCAACAACATGCTGGGCGTGATCATGGGGTACGCGGACCTTGCCATGAGCAAGCTGGAGCCGGCGAACGCCTTGCGCGGCGACCTGCAGGAAATCATGAACGCGGCGCGTCGGTCCGCCGAGATGACCAGTCAGTTACTGGCTTTCGCCCGCAAACAGCCGATCCTGCCACAAGTGCTCGACCTGAACAAGACGGTCGATGGTATCCTGAATATGCTTCGACGGTTGATAGGCGAGCATATCGACCTGGTCTGGAATCCCGCCGCGGATGTGTGGCCCGTGAGGATGGATCGTACGCAAGTCGAGCAAATCCTTGCGAATTTATGTCTGAATGCGCGTGATGCCATTTCAAATTCCGGGCGGATCCTGATTGAAACGCAGATGGCGACGCTGGATCAGGCGGACAGTGCCAATCTCGCCGGGCTGGTGCCGGGCTTCTATGCGATGCTATCGGTGAAAGACAATGGCTGCGGCATGGACAAGGAACTTCTGGAATCGGTGTTTGAACCCTTTTTCACGACCAAGGATACCGGCAAGGGGACAGGACTCGGACTGGCAACCGTTTATGGAATAGTCAAGCAGAACCATGGGTACATCCATGTTTCCAGCACGCCGGGAGCGGGCACCACCTTCACGATCTACCTTCCCCGTTGCGAGGACTCTCAGGTCGATGAGGTTCCTGATGCGCAGTATCCCGTTTTGGCATCCCCTGCTGGTGTTGTCACGGTGTTAATCACCGAAGATGAACCTGGCATCTTGAGACTCTGCGAAACGGGACTCTCGGGCCTGGGATATCGTGTTCTGTCCGCGTCTTCCCCGGAAGCCGCCATTGAACTGGCAAAGGCCCATGCCGGACGGATTCACCTATTGGTGAGCGATGTTGTTATGCCGGGCATGAACGGAAAGGAACTAGCCGCTGCGGTTAATGTTTCCTGTCCGGGAATCAAGGTCCTTTACATGTCGGGTTACACGGCCAGCGTGATTGCTCACCACGGCATGCTTGCTCCTGGATTGCACTATCTCCAAAAGCCGTTTACAATTCACGGACTTGCTCTTAAGGTGAGGCAGGCGCTCGGTGCCGACTCGATGGGCGCGGTGTAAAGAGCGGGCTGCTGTTGCATAAGGTTGAGTCTGCGGTTTCCGTGACGGGTTGGTTGTATGGGTATAAGTCGAGCTTTTTTACGATTCCTCGGGGGTGTCGTGCTACTGTCTGCCGGTCTTGGGCTCGCGGATGAGAACCCGACGATAGAGGAAATCCGCGAGCGGATGGAGTCAATCGGTATTCGTAGTGTGCGTTCATCCGATGGACATTTGGTTGTGTCGGGGCCGGATCCGTTTAAAAATGCCTTGCTGCTGAAGATAGCCGGGGATATCCGTGCGCAGGTCGAGTCACTTGTCGGGATGCCGTTGGTTTTTGATTCACGCAGTGTCCGGTTGCTGGTCATGCAGAATGCTGATCCAACCGACGCCGTACGTGTCGAGCACGTCCACTCCGATGGAATCCGGATTCATCGGGTGCTGCTGCCGGACTACGTGCATGGCGACTCGGAATCAGGCCGCGAGGCCTTGTGCGAGGTTTTTCTCGCCCTCTATATTCATCCCACCGAGCCGAGAGGTAACTCCGTGGCTTCGTTTGCGATGCCATCCTGGCTGTGCCGAGGCGTCCTGCCGGTGCTGACAGAGCAGGGACGCAGCGATACGTATGAACAGGCGATTCGGTTGTGGCGCGAAGGTCGGCTGCTCTCGCCTGTGCGGATGGTCTTGGATCCGGCGGTCCTTGATGTGGAGGATGATCATGCAAGGATGACGACTTCTTGCGGGGCTTTTGTCCTCTGGTTGACGGATGTGGAAGTCGGAACCTCCCGTGCCAGAAGCTTGTTCGACCGTCTTTCCAATGGTGGCGAGGCGGATGGGGATTGGTTGCGTGAACAGCACGCTGATATTGGGGTCTCGGACGAGTGGTGGGATCGCTGGATGCTGTCACAACGCCATGTCGTGCGGGCGCTGGGGCGTCTGACGCTTGAGCATCTGGATGCGTTGCAGGCGGAGTGGCGAATCCATTCCGGGGATGGCGGCGTACCGTCGGATATCGCATTCCCATCGGCGGCGGATTGCACGGCGCTGCTGCCGTATCGTGACCAGCCGTGGTTCAAGGGGGCTGTTCGTGAGAAACGCTTTCGCATCGAGATGCTTGCCCAGGGACGCCCGGTGCGGTTTCGAGAGCTGGTGGGCGTTTATGCTGGCATACTGAACGCCATCGAGTCAGTCGATTCGCCTACAGCCGTCGTCGGGATGGCCGTTGAGGCTCGCCGGCAATCCCAAGCGTTGTACGAAACCGTGAAGCAGGCAGGCGGCGTCTGGTCAGAGCCCTGATCGCGGGGCGGTTCCTGTAACGTTTTGTCTTGCCTTACTTGAATCGTGCCATAATATCCGAACGAGATTGCCTGGCGCTTGTATATGTTTACCGAGGATCAGCAAACTGGAGAACGGAAACCCGAATGAAGAAGAGACCCAACATCCTGTTTATCATGTCCGACGATCATGCATCGCATGCGATGAGCTGCTACGGTAGCAAGATCAACAAGACCCCGAATCTCGACCGGATCGCGAACGAGGGGATGCGGTTTGATAACTGCTTCTGTACCAATTCGATCTGCACGCCCAGCCGCGCGGCGATCTTGACGGGTACCTATAACCACACCAATGGCGTGACCACGCTGGATACGCCGATGGACAACCGGTTGCAGACGTTCCCCAAGCTGCTGCAGGCCGCCGGTTATCAGACGGCGGTATACGGCAAATGGCATCTAGGCGAAGGGGTAATGCATGTACCGACCGGATTCGATGACTGGGCGGTGCTGCCGGGGCAGGGGTATTATTTCAATCCAACCTTTATATTCCCCACTGAAAACGGCTGCGAGAAACGGACGGTGCAGGGATATGCGACGGATGTAATAACCGACATGACGCTTGATTTCATCAAGAACCGCGATGAGGAAAAACCTTTCTGCGTACTATATCATCACAAGGCTCCGCATCGGCCCTGGTATTCTGATGAGAAGCATGCCGCGATGTTCCTGAATGAGGACGTGCCGGAGCCGGATAACCTGTTTGATGATTACTGCAACCGGGCCAGGGCGGCAGAGGCAGCGGCGATGCGCGTCGGGGTGGATATGTACATCTCCGATATGAAGTGCGAGCTTCCCGATGACATGGATGAGATGGAGCGCAGGCGCTGGGGGTACCAGCGCTACATCAAGGATTACCTGCGAGTGATCCAGAGTGTTGATGACAATGTCGGTCGCGTATTGGATTACCTCAAGGAAGCCGGACTGGAAGAGGATACGCTGGTGATCTATACGTCCGATCAAGGGTTCTTCCTCGGTGATCACGGCTGGTATGACAAGCGCTTCATGTACGAGGAATCGCTGCGCATGCCGTTTATCCTGCGGTATCCGCGCGAAGTCAAGCCGGAGTCGGTCAACGACGACATCGTGTTGAATGTCGAACATCGTGTTGAATGTCGATTTCGCGCCGCTGTTCCTGGACCTTGCCGGGATTCCCATCCCGTCGGATATGCAGGGGCGCAGTTTCCGATCGATCCTCCAGGGGAGCACGCCGCCCGACTGGCGCGAGGCGATGTACTATCGGTACTGGATGAACAAGACGGATCATAATGTCTCCGCCCATTACGGCATCCGGACGCACAAGTACAAGCTGATCTACTACTATTATGACGGGTGTGGACAGGTGGGATCGAACGGCCCATTGTGTGCCGGCAAGCGGCAGGTGACCTTGATCGAGGGGCTGGAGCCGGAATGGGAGCTTTTCGACCTGGAAAAGGATCCTCGCGAGATGAACAACGTCGTCAACGATCCCGCCTACGCC
>JAIFLS010000106.1 GCA_020048935.1 bacterium
CTCGCGGAGATTGACGGCATACCCTTGCAAGGCGAGATCGACACGACCGGTGCCGGTGATGCGGCCATGGCCGGCATCACCGCAGCCCTGGCCAGCCAGGCTGGCCCTCGCCACGCCGCCTGCATAGGCAACCTGGCCGCCGCCGTGTGCGCCACGAAGCTACACCAGACCGGCACCGCCAGTCCCGCCGAAATCATAGCCATGGCGGATCAACAATAGATATTGTTTTCGTTAGCCTTGAGATAGTGCCATTTCACTAGACCCAAACCTTCTACACGCAAGAGATCACGGGCGTAAGGGATGATTTCAAGCGGACGTTCATCCATTTGCTTCATTTCCTGAGGCGTCATGTTTTCAAACTTGATTTTTCCTCTTGCGATGAAAGGACTTGGAAACTTCAGTTTCACTCGTCCTTTTCGATACATGACGGGATAAGGAACGTGCATGAATATGGGTGTAAAGGGAAAAATCCGCCTCAAGTGAAGCGAATGCGCCTTTTCCTTGTTTGTCCGCTCCCGTGTTTCAAACGTCCAGTTGATCGATTTCAAACGTTGGATGTGCGTAATACCGACATCCGCATAGGAAGACCGATCATCATTCTCGCAAAAACTATAGGCGTGCAAATCCGGCAGTATCCTGATCTCGCCAAGACGCCTTAGAAAACGAGGATCCACTTGGATTATCTTTTCATCGGAAGCGAATAGCTTATCATATTCCGACAATACGGTTTCGTCGAGCGGCCTTACGAACTGCATGTCATCTTGTATGAAGAATACATAGTCGTAATGATTCTGATCGGCAAATTCAAAGGCAAACTGAATGTTCTGCGGAAGTCGGCCTCTTGATGTGGTCTTGCGGCACGGAGGTTGTTTGATCACATGCTTAAACAGATCTTGATTCTCGGCGATAATCCGGTGGGTCGCAGGCAATGTGCTGGCATCATCAATAAGCAAGATATCAAAACCAGGATTGTGGAAACGAATCGATTCAAGCAACGTCTCCAACTCATGCGTCCGATTGAATGAAAAAATGGACAGAAGGATATTTCCTTTATTGATCATCGGGGCACTTCCTGAAACTGCACATAAGAAAAGCAGACGGAACTCTAAGCTGATGGTTGTAAGAACTCTTTCAAAATACCAAATGGGTATCGCAGGTCAAGCGAGTTACAAAGATCCAGGATTTGTCCCAGTCCCTGCCGGCCTATCCGGACGGTCATTGCACCACAACAAGGTTCCCAAGTCCCCGCCCTGGATCATCGGGATATCCAGTTGATGGTACAAGTCAGCCATCCCCCCCACCACGCCCCCCTCTGGAACCAACGCCAGCACCCGCAAATCCGGCCTGAGCCATCGCGTCGTCAACAACGTGGACGAGATATCCCCCACGACAACGCAGGAATCCCCCAGCAGCGGCAAGATCGCCTCCATGCCGATCCGGTGGTCCAGCAACACGGTCCCCGGAAACATGCTGGCCGGCAGATCCCTGCGCGTCATGCGCGGATGGGGTTTGATCGCGATATCAGCCGGGGCAAAATGCTTATACAGGTGCCTGCCAACCGCCGCATACGCTTCAGGGGCATCGACATACGCGCCTTCATGCGGCAGGGTGAACACCGCCTTGATACCAGCCAGCAAGGCAGGATACTCGGGATGCGCTTCAAGCATCGAGGACGCGATTGCCTTCAGTGGCCCTGTCTTGAACGGCGCCACATCGATCGGGATCACATGCTTGCGTTTCAGCAGTGGATGCACGGAATCCGGAAACGCCGCATAGACCGTGCGCACCCAGGACGAAGCCCCCGTGGTCAAGGCGTTGCTGTACCAGAAACCGTAGAAAAGTTTCTTGAAGAGCGGATCGATCCAGCGATGCTGGATGCTGCCGATGGACTTATGCCCGCTGTAGGTCACCGCCCCCTCATCCATGTAGATCCCTTCCACCTGCAAGCCGGAACGGCGGGCGACATGCATGGCATACTGGAATTCAATCCGCCGGTCATTCCCGGTAAAGATTCGCATTGCCAAGGGTTTGCAAAACTCGGCATGCAACGTCTTGAAAACCGACGCCTTGATACCTCGCCGGTTAACAACGCCTGTTGCGGGTACGGCGATCACGCGGTTGAAAACCAGGGGATCACGCCCGGCAATGTCCTGCAAGCGGGCTCTGTCCTGCGGGTTTCTGGTGATCACCACCGCGACGCGCTCATCCGCCTCGCCCTGAACTGCAATGCTTGCGGAAATAAACAAATGCAGGGGCGACGAAATAAAGAAATAGTCGATCAATCGCACTGCGTCACCTCATCGAACATGGATTCAATATGCTGTTTTGCCTGGCGGTTGAAGTCCCGTATGCGCTCCTCGACGCCTGCATACCCCCGGATCGCCTCGGCCAACCTTTCCTTGAGCTCCCGGATTCCGACCCGTGGCAGTACAAAAGCATCAAGCGGCAGTCCGGCCTCCTCGATCAGTGATTCGCTCTTATGCGCGTTGGAAGCCACCGCGACAAACGGAACCTGCTGCTGGAAGGCAAAACACAGGGCATGATACCGGGCAACACAAACCGCGCGGAACGAGGCTAGTGTCCCGAGGAATTGCCGTGTATCGGCGATGGCATAGGGCAGCGATTGGTAGCGTGGGGGGACTTTTATACCCAGCGACTTCCAAAGCCACGGGTAAATCCAGGTTTTGATGCGCTTATCCCAATCACGGAGGCCTCTGCTATATTGCACCTTTCCCGTGAACAAGGTCAGGAAGGAAATCTCATGATCTTGGGAGCATGCCTGCAGTGCCATGCAAGTCCAGTCATTCAGTACCGAATCCGTGCAGCCATACGATACACGTCTTGCCGGCGCGAACTGCGGATAGTCGTAAAAAGTCAGATCCGGGGCATACCCGGCCTTGATCCCTAGCGCCTGAATCTGCTGCTGGCTGCGCCGGTCGCGGGTGTAGACCGCGCGAAAACCATCAAGAACGCCCAGCCAACGCGCGTCGTGATTGTCCTGCCAGAGGGCATTAACCAGAACCACCGGACAGGTCTTCTGCAAGGCCGCGCAGACATCCAACAAACGAAGGGCATTGCGGCTGTCGTGGTGCAGCGAGCCTTCCCCGTTGACGATGATCAGTGCCGCCTGCCCGATGGACTGGCGGTACCTGCCGAGACGGCTTGGAGATGAACTGACCGGCAGCGAACCAGTGCAAGTCCATTCGCGTGCCTGCATTCCCGCATGCAGGTTCCGAACGACCGTCAGCCCGCCATGATGATTGTCATAGCGCGTGTCATTCACCAGGAAATATGTCCGTGACTTCATTGCGCTATTCCTGCATCCGGCGGATCCGGCTGCGGATCCGCGACCGGAGCGTGCCCTTGTGATAGCGGCCCTTCTCGATATGGCGGATCTGGCACACGCCATCGACCTCGATCGGCGTGCCCTGCGTGCCGACCAGCCAGCGGAAGGCGCGGTCCTCATAGCACTTGCACCAGTGATCGGCTGGCGTCTGGTAGAGGGAGATCCCGTCGCAATAGCCGATGGCCCGCGCCACATCGCCATGGATGATCTGGAACGCCCCCTTGGCTCGATCGCGGCTGTGCAGGCTGAATTCACGCGTGTCGATATCCACCAGTTGCAATGCCCGCCCCTTCTGGAGCATCGGGCACGAATCCGCCAGCATCGTCGTCGTGCGCTCCTGCCGCGGAAACAGCAGCGTATCGCGCCGTCCGCGAAGCCGGTCCGCCAGAGAATCCAGACAACCCTTGTGGAAGACGATATCGCAGTCTGTCATCCAGACCCAGTCCGCCTTTGTCACCAGTGCCGCCCGGTTCCGTCCGATGCCGCGCCGGAACAACTGCCCCTTCGGCAGGGGCTGCCAGTTCCAGGTGATGTTCGGCACCGCATGCCCGCCGATGAAGGCGAGCAGCCGGGCCGTATCCGTGTCCTCCTCCGCGTAGAAGACGGTGATCACCGCGCGAAGCTTCGTGGGCGGGTATAGGACAAACGAACTGAGCTGGTAGGCCAGCATGTGCGAATACCGCCAGCAGTGACTGATGACCTCCAGCGCAGGGAAATCGGGGCCGGGCCGACGCTGCGCCTCGGGAGGAAGCGGGTTCCTGAACCAGCCCGCCGGCAGCAGGCCGCTGGCCGCTACACGGAAGAACCGACCGAGAATACCATCGTACCAGCGCGGCGGATAAATCCTGATCGTGGTCATAAGAATAGACTTTCGATATACGTCGTGCTATCAGGGGCAGGATATTTACCCTGCAAGACAGGCAGCAACCTACCAAGTCACGTTCACGTTATGCAACCGAAAACGACACTCAATCGTGCAATGCTTGCATCGGGGGCATGGGTGTGGTATACATTTCCGCTTCTTGTTTCACGCCTCATACTCACAATCCAAAGGAATCCCCTTGATCCTCGATACCAAGCTTATCCGTAACGTCGCCATCATCGCCCACGTCGACCATGGCAAGACCACCCTTGTCGACGAACTTTTCAAGCAGAGCGGCATGTTCCGCGAGAACCGCGCCGTCGAGGAACGCCTGATGGACTCGATGGACCTCGAGCGCGAGCGCGGCATCACCATTTCCGCCAAGAATGGCGCGTTCAACTTCAAGGGCCACCGCATCAACATCATCGACACCCCCGGCCATGCCGATTTCGGCGGCCAGGTGGAACGGGTGCTGCAGATGGCAGACGGCGCCCTGCTGCTGGTGGACGCCCAGGAAGGCCCCATGCCCCAGACCTTCTTCGTGCTGAAGAAGGCCCTGGCGCTGAACCTGCCGATCATTACCGTGATCAACAAGATGGACAAGCCCGCCGCCCGCCCGTCCTGGGTGCTCGACCAGGTCTTCGACCTGTTCGTCAAGCTCGATGCACCGCACGAGATCCTCGACTTCCATGTCGTCTACGCCTCGGCCCGCAACGGTCTCTCCTCGCTTACGCCGGAATCTTCCGGCACCGACATGATGCCGCTGCTCGACAGCATCATCAAATACATCCCCTGCCCCGTCGGTGATCCCGAAGGCCCGCTGCAGTTGCAGGTCAAGAGCATCGACTACTCGCCCTTCCTGGGACGCCTCGGCATCGGCAAGATCACCGGCGGAACGCTTAAGATCAACATGCCGGCACTGGTCGCCAACCCCGACGGCAAGTCCATCCCGACCCGCATCACCAAGGTCTACCGCTTCGAGGAGAACCGCAAGGTCGAGATCAGCGAAGCCGGTATCGGCGAGATCGTCGCCGTCGCCGGCATGGACGATGTCACCGTCGGCGACACCTACACCTCGCCCGACAACCCCGTCCCGCTGGCCGCTCCGGCCGTGGATCCCCCCACCCTGGCGATGTCGTTCTTCCCCAACAGCTCGCCCTTCGCAGGCACCGAAGGAACCTTCGTCACCTCGACGCACTTGCGCGAGCGCCTCAAGCGCGAGACGCTCTCCGACGTCGCGCTGCACGTGGCCGAGCTGAGCGACGGCACCAGCGGTTTCCGCGTCGCCGGGCGCGGCGAGCTGCACCTCTCGATCCTGGTCGAGCGCATGCGCCGTGAAGGCTACGAGTTCCAGGTCGGCTGCCCGCAGGTGATCACCCGTCGCGAGAACGGGCAGTTGCTGGAGCCCTACGAGGAATTGACCATCGACGTGGACGAGGCCTGCACCGGGATCGTGATCGAGAAGCTCGGCGGACGCAAGGGGCGCATGACCGAAATGCACCAGAACGGCGGCATGGTCCGGCTTCTCTACACCATACCCACCCGCGGCCTGCTTGGCTACAAGTCCGAGTTCATGTCGGACACCCGCGGCATGGGCGTGATGACGTATATCTTCAGCGGCTATGACGTCTATGCCGGCGACATGCGGAACCGCAAGAACGGGGTGCTGGTCTGCATGGAGAACTGCACGACCGTCGCCTACGCCCTGTTCAACCTGCAGAACCGCGGCAGTCTGTTCATGGGCGCCGGCATCCGGGTGTACCGCGGACAGATCATCGGCGAGCACTGCCGCGACAACGACCTGATCGTCAACCCCGCCAAGGGAAAGCAGCTTACCAACATGCGGGCCTCGGGATCCGATGAGAATGTCATCCTCGTCACCCCGGTACGGATGAGCCTGGAAGACTGCATCGCCTACATCAACCAGGACGAGCTGGTCGAGGTCACCCCGAAGAACATCCGCCTGCGCAAGATCAACGTCGGCAAAGTCCAGCGCGCCGGCAGCGGCAGTTGAATATGTAAACTTGGGATTGACATCGACTATCAGGCACGATAAAGTCCGATCCGTTTTCCGCTGGTTCCAGCGAGACAGGATTTTTGGGGGTATAGCTCAGTTGGTAGAGCGCTTGAATGGCATTCAAGAGGCCAGGAGTTCGAATCTCCTTACCTCCACCAAATTCGCCGCCTGTGTTGCGACGCCGACAGCAATTCCCATTATGGCCTCACTGGCCACGGGAGCAGGATAAAGCCTGAACTACAAACACCGTACTATTGAGTAAAACGCTGTTTGTAGTTCAACCTTCAGGTTGTCCCGAGGCCATAGTGAGAATTGCTGGGCACCGCAAAAACCGGCTTGACTTGGCGAAGCGGTCTTGATAGTTTCAGTCGGCCATAGGCACAACAGAACGCGAGTTCGAGCCGGATGCGAACATTGTTTTCGCGGCCGTTTGGAAGCGCATACGCACAACTACCACCAAACGCTTTCATTCCAGCGGTTATCCCGTTTGAACGACTGCAACGTAACATAAACAAGGAGGATGAAGAATGAGTGTACCTACAACGAACAAGAAACTGATCGCCTGGGTGAATGAAGTCGCCGCCATGACGACACCGGACCAGATCGTCTGGTGCGACGGGTCCAAGGCCGAATATGATCGCCTGATGGCTGAGATGGTTGCCTCAGGCATGGCCATCAAACTGAATGAGAAGAAACGGCCTAACAGCTTCGCCTTCAACTCCGACCCGTCCGACGTGGCTCGCGTCGAAGGCCGTACCTATATCGCCTCGCGCAAGCAGGAGGATGCAGGCCCGACCAACAACTGGATCGATCCGTCCGCGTTGAAGCAGACGATGCGCGATCTCTACAAGGGCTGCATGAAGGGCCGCACGATGTACGTGATCCCCTTCTCCATGGGGCCGATCGGCTCGGACATCGCCAAGAACGCCATCGAACTCACCGACTCGCCCTACGTCGTGGTCAACCAGCATATCATGACACGCGTCAGCACCGAGGTGCTGCGCCTGATCGAGAAGACAGACGACTTCATCCCTTGCCTACACTCCGTGGGTGCCCCGCTACAGCCGGGCCAGAAGGACAGCCGGTGGCCCTGCGCGCCGCTTGACAAGAAGTATATCGCGCACTTCCCGGAAGAGAACCTGATCTGGTCGTACGGCTCCGGCTACGGCGGCAACGCGCTGCTCGGCAAGAAGTGCCTGGCCCTGCGTATCGCGTCGGCGATGGCAGCGCGCGAAGGATGGATGGCCGAGCACATGCTCATCCTTCGTTTCACCAACCCCGAGGGCAAGAAGTTCCACATCGCGGCGGCCTTCCCGAGCGCCTGCGGCAAGACCAATCTGGCCATGCTCCAGTCCACGGTTCCCGGCTGGAAGGTGGAAACGATCGGTGACGATATTGTCAATCCGGAAGCCGGCTTCTTCGGCGTCGCCCCTGGCACCTCCCAGGGCTCCAACCCCATGGCGCTTGCCAGCATCAAGGAAAACGCGATCTTCACGAACGTCGTTGTCACGGAAGACAAGGACGTCTGGTGGGAAGACATGGGCTACGACTGCCCCGGTGGTGGCGGCATCGACTGGAAAAACAATCCCTGGAAGCAGGGCATGAAGGACGCGGACGGTAAGAAAATCGTTGGAGCCCATGCCAATAGCCGCTTCACCGCGCGTGCCGCGCAGTGCCCGGTGATCTGCAAGGACTGGGAGAACCCCGCTGGCGTACCGATCGACATCTTTGTCTTCGGTGGCAAGCGCACTACGACCATGCCGCTGGTCCACGAGGCGTTCGACTTCAACCATGGCATCTACATGGGTGCGACGGCCTCCTCCGAGCCGACAGCCGCCGCCCTGGACCTGGGCGGCGTAAGCCTGCGCTTCGACCCGTTCGCCATGACCCCGTTCATCGGGTACCACGCTGGCGACTACATGCAGCACTGGTTCGACATGGGCGACAAGCTCGGTGCCAAAGCCCCGCGCTGCTTCTACGTCAACTGGTTCCGCAAGACCGCGGATGGCAAGTGGCTCTGGCCTGGATTTGGCGAGAACAGCCGCGTGCTCAAGTGGATGTGCGACCGTGTCGAGGGCAAGGTCGGTGCGCGCAAGACGCCGATCGGCCTGATGCCGATCGATGGCGACCTGACTCTTGATGGTCTTGACATCTCCGCCAAGGATTGGGCCGAGTTGATGAAGGTCGACACGGCGCTCTTCAAGGAAACGGTGATCAATGCAGAGAAGTACCTCGCCACATTCGGCGACAAGCTTCCTCCACGCATCACCGAGCAGCTCCAGGCGCTCAAGGCGCGTCTTGGCTGATAGTCAGCTCTGAGAACGAAAACTTAACGCCGCCCCGGGAAACCGGGGCGGCGTTTTTTTTGTGACGAAGTCTGCACTTGAATCGGCGGCGTGACTACGCCAAACTGCAATCATGTCATTGACCAAAACCAAACCACAACGTTTTTGTCCCGGAATATCGGGCATGCTGCGAGGCCGTCATGCGCGCATGCTGCAAGGCCAGAATATCGGCCTGGTCAGTCATCTGGCCGCTGTGGACCACGCCGGCGCCACCACGGCCCAGCTCCTGCACGAGACGCCGGGAATCACCCTGGCCTGCCTGATGGGACCGGAACACGGATATTTCGGCATTGCCGCGGCTGGCGAATCCTGCCGTTCGCAGCGCCATCCGGACTGGCGAATCCCCATCTATTCGCTTTATGGCGAAACCCGCAAGCCCCGCCTGGAATGGTTGCGGAAACTCGATCTGCTGGTTGTCGATCTCCAGGATCTAGGCTGCCGACCCTATACCTATGTTTCCACCTTGAAACTCGTGCTGGAAGCCGCCGCCGAGACCGGCCTGCCGGTGATCGTGGCGGATCGCCCGATCCCCTTGCCCCGCACCGTGGACGGTCCCATGCTCGATTCGCGGTTCGAAAGCTTTGTCAGCGCCATCAAGGCTCCGATGGTTTACGGTATGACCCCGGCGGAAACCGCCCGCTGGCTGCAGCAGACCTGCATCCCGCAGGTTGACCTGCGAATCGCACCGATGCAGGGCTATCATCGCCAAGTCACGCCAATTATCGATGCACCGCCCTTCATGCGGCCGTCACCGTCTATCGTCTCGCGCGAGTCAGCGCTCTGTTTTCCTGCCACAGTCTGCCTGGAGGGACTGCCGCATATCGACCACGGACGCCAGACCGCGATGCCGTTCCAACTGGTCGGCGCGCCATGGACACGGGGGGAACCCCTGGCCGAGACGCTCAACGCCTGCCGCCTACCCGGGGTCGTGTTCCATCCGCACCGCTACCTGCCACCCGGAGCCACCGCCAAAAGAGCCTTCTCCGGCATCCGCTTGACCATCACCGACGCGGGAACCTTCCGACCCGTGCTGACCGGCATCACCGTCCTGTCCGCTTTAGCCGACTTGCATGGACGCGACCGCGTCTGGGACCAGCGAACAACCCGAACCGAGTTCTTCGACAAGCTCATGGGCACGGATACCGTGCGCCTCTCCCTCATGGACGGCGAGCCACCTGCCGTGATCGCGGCCTCCTGGCACCCCGCACAACGTCATTTCAAGAAACAACGCAACGCCTGCCTGCTCTACCATCCGAAATGATTTCGCAGTCCAAAGTCCCTGATAAAGCCATCTTGCTCGCCGCGGGATTCGGCTCGCGCATGGTGCCGCTCTCGCACGACCTGCCAAAGCCGATGATGCCGTTGTGGGGGATTCCCGTCATCGAGCATGTCGTCAATGCCATGGTCTTTGCGGGAGTGCGCGACATCCTGATCAACCTGCATCACAACCCGCAGCCGATCCTGGACTGGGCACTGCACCGGAAGGGGTCATGCCCGCGCCTCCAGTTCTCGTTCGAGCCGGTAATCGCCGGCACCGGGGGAGCGCTGCGCAAGGCATCGCATTTCATCGGCAGCAAGCCGTTCTGGATGGTCAATACTGATATTGCATTCGCGCTGGATACCGCACCGCTGATCGAGGATTTCAACAAGCACCAGCCCCTGGCCACGCTCTGGCTGGACGCCACGCGCGGCCCCCGCACCGTCGAACGGGCGGCGGACGGACGGATCGTCAACTTTTCATCCCCCACTCCCGGTGCAGTCGGCACCTATACCTTCTGCGGCATGCAGATCCTCAGTCCGGCTATTCTCGACTACCTGCCGGACACGCCATTCAGCTCCGTCGTCGACGGCTATCGCCGGGCACTCGCGCAAGGCATCGCGGTAAGGGGATGCTGCCCCGACGACACATTCTGGGCCGACCTCGGGACGCCGGAACGCTATCTGGAAGCCCACCGGGAAATCGCCGATGCCAACCGCCGCAAACGCCCCGGGGGCTCGCTGCTACAGGCGGCAGAGGCAAGGCGTATGCGCCGCTGCATCCCCGCGGGCGTGCAGACGCAAGGCTTTGTCGCCATCGGCCATCGCGTCACCCTGCCACCGGACGTGTCACTGGCCAACTGTATCATCTGGGACGACGCGGATCTGCAACCGGGGGCACGCCTGGCCGATAGCATCGCCGGACGCCATACGGTCGTCCGCGCCACGCAACAGGGCGGAGCCTGTGTACGGGCGGATTCCCTGCCACCCGACCCCGTGCTCATAGCTGCGCTGCGAGCCATGTGTGCGACGCCCGCCGCCAGCACCCTCACCGCCCTGCCCGCCCGCGGTTCCGACCGCCGTTTCGAACGGCTGCAGACGTCGCGCAGCAGCGGCATCCTGATCCGCTACGACGACCAGAAGCGTCCCGAGAACGCCCGCTATGCCCCGCTCGGCCGCCGGTATCCGCGTCCCGCGTGTCATACTGGACCTGCCTGACCAGAAGGCGACGCTTTTAGAGGATGCCGGCACGCGTTCCCTGCAGGATGCGCTCCCCGGCCTGTCGCGCATAGCCCGCCGTCAGCATTACCGGCGCGTGATCCGGCAGGTCCTGCGGCTGCACGACCTGTCGCCGGAGGCACTGCCGCCGCTGGAAACGCCGTTTTCGCCAGCTCTCTACCATTGGGAGCACGAGCTCTTCATCACGAACTTCCTCACCAACACCCTGCACATGGAGGTCACCGAACCGCTGACGAACCTGCTTGAGAACTGCGCGAAGAGACTCCAACAACAGCCGCAAGTGCCGGTTCACCGCGATCTCCAGTCGAGCAACATCCTGCTGCAACGCGGCGGGCCTGTCTTGATCGATTTCCAGGGCATACGCATGGGGGCGGCAGCCTATGACCTGGCCTCGCTGCTCTGCGACCCCTACGTCATGCTCGATGAAGCTGATCGCGGCGCCCTGCTCGATGACTACTGCGCCGCCAGCCCGCAGGGGGCCGCCGTCCGGGCGGCGTTCCCCTACGCCGCCGTGCAGCGTCTGGCGCAGGCGCTCGGTGCCTTCGGACGCCTCTCGGCCAATCCCGCCACCGCCCGGTTCGCGCACCACATCC
>JAIFLS010000205.1 GCA_020048935.1 bacterium
GTGTTGTCGGATGCCGGCCGTGGCATGGCGACTTTCGAGGCAAAGTCTATCTGGTTGCCGTCGAAATTGTTGTTGCAGTAAATCAGGATCGTGGTCTCGAATGATGGTATGACCTTCTGCAGGGCGTCCTGCGTGAAGTCGGTGAAGGCCAGATGCCGTGCGCCGCTGATGTGGATGCGATCAAAACGGAAGGCCGAACGGGAATCCAGAATGATGACTCCCGGCTCCTTGCTCATCTTGAGGAACGTGTTGAGGTCAATCAGGCGACTCGCCCGGTGCGTCTCTACCTCCGCCACCAGCCCCTTGAAGTCATCGAAGCTGACTTTGGCCTTCGGGTAGGCCTTGACCTGCGCAAACCCGGCGCTGGCGGCCAACAGCATGACGGATAACGTAAGCATGATCGTCTTCATTCTCATCCTTTCCTGATTTTGTTGATCGGCGTCTCTACCATAGCGTCATATACGCTCAAATTTAGCAAATTCCAATCATATCGATGGGTCGCCTTAAGCCGCCGATAGATTAGTACTGATTTATCGAGGGTGCAAGACGGTAATTGCGGGCTAAACTCGGCGCTGATCGAAGCTATTTTGTCATTGTGAACATCGGCGAAATATGGACAATAGCCGCTTGGTGAAAGGCGCATACGTCGCGACCATCGCGGCGAAGATGAGGTTCTGAGCGGCTGCGCCGGACGTTTGTCGGCGCGGGCTTACAGTCATGGAAGGAGAGTGAACATGGGCAAGATGCGGAACATCCGCCGGATCGTTACCGGTTCCAATCAGGTGGACGGCGCGGGCGTCAAGCTGGTGCGCGTGCTGGGGCCTGGTACCACACAGGAATTTGACCCGTTCCTGATGCTGGACGCGTTCGATTCGCGCAACCCCGCCGACTATACCAAGGGCTTTCCCTGGCATCCGCATCGGGGCATCGAGACCGTGACCTATCTGATCGAGGGCGACATCGAGCACGGCGACAGCCTCGGCAACAAGGGACATATCCTGGACGGCGGCTGCCAATGGATGACGGCAGGCAGCGGAATCATCCACCAGGAGATGCCACAGGCCTGTCCGCGAATGCTGGGTCTTCAGCTCTGGGTCAATCTGCCGCGCAAGGACAAGTGGGTGCGGCCGCAATACCGGGACATCAAAGCGGCGATGATACCCAGGGTGGATGAAGCGTCCGGCACCGTGGGTGTGATATCCGGCGTCTATGGGCAAGCGCAGGGCGTGACCGAGGGGGATTACGTCAAAGTCCTGCTGCTGGATGTCGCCCTGAAGGCGGATGCCGCATGGGCACTGCCAACCGACCCTCAGGCCACCCTCTTCATCTACATCCTGGACGGCGAGGGTTCATTTGGCGACGCGAAGACAAGCGTAGAGAGCCGCCGGGCCATCCTTTTTCATGAGGGTGATGAGTTTGCCGTTCAGGCGGGACCGGCCGGCATGCGATTCGTGTTGGCTGCCGGACGGCCTTTGCGGGAACCCATTGCCTGGACGGCCTTTGCGGGAACCCATTGCCTGGGGCGGGCCCATTGTGATGAATACACAGGAAGAACTGGATCAGGCGTTCGCCGAGATCAGCAACCGCACCTTCATCCGCTCATCCGGCACCAGCCGGAACGAATGACATCTCAATTAGGGAAATTGACGACATTTGATACGGGATGCCACACCATCGCCTCGGCGGGATAGGGTTGCAACAATCGGGCTGCATCCTTGTATTTCGGATCGAGCCAGGCATCTATCGAAGCAGGTGGCAGGATGACCGGCATGCGGTCATGAATCGGCGCGATCAACGAGTTGGCGCTGGTGGTAATGATGGTGCCGTAAGCCTTGGGTTCGTCGGCATCCAAGCGCAGAGCATCCCACAGACCGGCAAAGACGAAAGGCGAGTCGTCCTTCAAGTGGATGTAGACTGGCTGCTTGCGCCCGTCTACCTGCCGCCATTCGTAAAAGCCATCGGCTACGATCAGGCAGCGGTTGCGGGTCAGCAACCGGGAAAAGGTCGGTTTCTCAGCCAGCGTCTCCGCCCGCGCATTGATCAAGGGACGCCCTCCCTCCCGTAATGAAGGCAGTCCCCAGCGCAAGAGCCCCAGCCGTCGCTCCGCATGACCGGCAATCGCCGCGACATCCTGCCCCGGACAGACATTGAAACTGGCGGAAATCTCCGCGACCACCTTGTCCACATCATGCATCTTGGCGATGATCGCCGCCTTTTGTTTCTGCGTATACCGCCCACACATAACCACCTCGCCTTTTGTTTCTGCGTATACCGCCCACACATAACCACCTCAGGTAATCGGCCTTCAACAGGCTGGGTTTTGTCGTGGCTTCATTTTTCGCGCCTATCCCTGAAGGGCCATTCTCCGGCCAGCCCCATGGCAAGGCCTGTCGTGTAGCAGGCCATGTCAGACCACTTGAATCCCTCGCCAAGCAGGAGCGCCGCCAAACGGTACGAGCGGATGGCGTTGATCCAGTCCGCCTGGTAAAGCTGGCTCACTTCGACTGAAAACGCGATGATGATCGCCGCCAGCGCGACCAGCCACGGTCGCAGGGTCCTGAACACGAAACCGAGGCAGAGGAAGACGGTCAGCGCCCAGAGCGTGTCTCCGGCATAGCTGGCAAGGAACGCCGGAAGGCAGGCGGCCAGGCTTGAGCGGGATGCCAGCCCGGCTAGGATGACAACGGCGATGAGTGCTGCATATACCCACCGGTTACGGCTGCTTTGCATGATTATTCTGATTGCCCTGTCTCCTTTATGAATGCCTCGACGGTGGTCCGCCATTCACTGGCGTGGGTGGAGACGTAGGATTCGTGCCCGGTCCGGTCAAACGTCGTGAACTGCTTTGGGCCAGGTACGGCATTGAATACGCGTCGCCCCTCGTCAAGTGTCGCCCGTGGGTCATCCCGCCCGTGCATGAAAAGGGCGGGGCACTCGACAGACATGGCGTAATCGACGGGATTGTGGCTGAACCCATTGAATCCCTGCTGTTGTCCGCCCCAGAAAACAAGAAGTTCAGCACTTGAAAATGATGGAACCCGCATCGCATGGAAGCGGTTTCGGACGGTGTTCAACAGGGTGTCGAAGACAGCTTCTAAAATCACGGCATCCGGCTGAATGCCGTGATTCCGGATCGCCCCCAGAATGGCCACGGCCCCCATGCTCTGGCCGAACAGAATGACGCGGGAGTGTGAAAGGTTACGCTGTGAAAATTGAACGAGGGTGGCGACGTCGTCCGACTCATGGATACCGACGGTTGTATAGGATTCCGATGATCCACCAGACCCTCTGAAATCGACCAGAAGGACAGAGGTACCAAGATCAAGAAACATTCGGGCTTCCTGCAGTAACGCGGTCTTCTGCGCCGCATACCCGTGAAACAAGATGACGAGCGGTGTGGACGGCCCCAGATCGCAATACCATGCTTCGAGTGTGATGCCTTTGGGTGCGCTTATCTTAAGTACCCGACAGTCCGTGGCGAGATCGGCGGGAGGCTGTTGTCCGGCCGGGCGCGGCACGTTCACGCCGAAAAGCAAGACCCCGGCCTTTTGCCAAAGGGTGAGTGTTTCCGGCTTGCGGGTGCGGTCACCGCTGGCCGTGAAGTGCATCATCGCCCGATGCGATTGCCGCGATGACGACGGTGACGATCCACGTTTTTGTCTTCATTTCGCGCTGACCTTGTAGTCGAAGTACTCTCAGTTGTTTCCGCCTGTCGGGATGGACTCCCATAGTTCTATTAGACGGATTGGATCTGCCAAATACGGTTTGTTGTTGTCGTTTTTTACTTCACGTGTGCCTCGACGCCCATTGCCCGCAGGAAGCGTAGCAGCATCCTTTCTTCAAGCAAGCCGCAATTACCTTTACTTGTTCGCCGCTTACCCGTTCATCCGCCAGAGGGTCAAGTTCAGGACGGTTCTAAGGGATCAGGTGCTCACCGGAGAAGGGTCCAATCCGTAGGGTGTTCTGAATTCGATCACGATGTTCCGGCAGGATTCGTGCTTCCTCGGCATAATCGGGCCAGCGTTGAATGACCGAATGGACCTCGGCCAATATGGATTTTACCCGGCTTCGCTTTAAGGATGCAGCCTTGGCGCAGGCATAATAATCATCCAAAACAAACCTGTCGCGCTTGCCGTTCATGGTCATCTGATGCGTGGAGGTCCATTGGCCGGAAGGTTGGAAACTGTAAGTCATGTCGAAAGCAGGAGAGAGCTTCCATGTTCCGGACTTGTCCATGAGGAATGCAATGTTTTTAACATGATCATCCTGATTACGCCCTATGATGTTAAACACCATCCTGCGGAATTGCTCTTCCATGTCTGTCATCGGTAATTCCAGTCGGCGAATGACGTAAAAGGCTTGCTCGTAGCTGTATCCACCGGCCAAGTTGAAGTCGAAATGGGCTAATCCGCATAGCGATTGCATATGCAGCTTCTCTCCGCCGTTGATTCGGTCAAAGCGGCGGGTCATAAAATGTCGCCGCCCGTTCTCTTCAAGTGTGCGGCATGGTGCCATGGCGATCCCGGCATCCACGGCCATCCGATAATAGGCGTACTCAATCGATCCATAGCCCTTTGGATCTTCCAGCTCTTTGTCCTTGTTGCCGTTTACGCCATCGAACTTGATCAGCCAGTGTTCAAACCCATCCGGCACCTTGACTTGTCCCGACCGCACCTCATGGGTTTGCGGATTCCACGCAATGACCGCTTTTGCCCTGGCGCCGCCGGCAGACGTTCCGATACGCAAAATATCATGCAGTGCCGCGTGACGACCTTCAGCATGCAGCCAGCCTTGCAGGTTGTTGCGATGCGTCAGGATGTCTGAAGCCAGTTTCGTGATATGATCAATATCAATGCGCGTGTCCCGATCAGGCTTCGGCCCTGTCGCGGGCACATATTCCAGCGCGCCCATACCTCGCGCCCCGGTATAACAGAGGCGTTCTATGGCATTAAATGACGTGGGGGCGCGTCCCTGGCGGGCCAGCCAAGCGTCAATCAGGGCATTGCCAAAACGATCCGGCAGAGAGTCTGCGAGCATCCCGGGCAGCCCGTGGAATGTTTGGGGCCTGAGTTCAGGGAATGTGTAGACACGTTCTGACAGAGGCATGGCGAGTGGAGATACTTGGATTCCACTCGGGACGAATTCCGGGGCATATTGAAAGCTGGCGATATCGGCGTCAGGCTCCAGTGCCACGGCCCCGATGGTTCGTCCCCAGAGCCGGACTTCCGCAATCGTGCTCATGAGTCATGCCCCCATTCCCAAGGCTTGTTCGAATACCTTTGTTTTTTGCGGGGTGCCCGCTTGCGCGGTTTGCCTTTTAACTTGAGCAGTTCCATCGGCCTCGGACTAGGTTCGGGGAGCATCACATCGAGACGCTCCAGCATTTTCAGTCCCCGTAGAATACGCACCAGAGTTGCCGTCTGTGAGGTAGCTCCCGCCTCAATGCGTTCCAGCGTTCGTTTGGCAACGCCCGCCTGCTCCGAAAGCACCGCCTGTGATAACCCTAACTCGATGCGGCGTTGAGCCAGTCGGGCCCCCAGTTCGCCCAGGACGGCTTCATCAGTTTGTAGGTCTTCAATCTGCATGACTGATTTATATCGTAAGAAATGGCGAAGTAAAGTACAAAAATTAAATATATCGCAACAACTGACGATTTGTGTTTTTTGAGTAAGCAGCGGAGTGGACAGGTCACCGGCAAAGGTGGCGAGGTTATCCTGTACAAGGCTAAATCGGCAACCCGGGGTGACACCCCTCAGGGGCGCTGGCGGTTGCCCCTGTTGCCCGTATTGCCGCCAATTGCTGTCGGGCTTGACAACATCCGCCTGTCTGCCCAGAATCCCGCGTTGTCAGGTCGGTCAACAAGGGCGATGCGGTCAACCAAACAAGGAGATGGCGATGCTGGACAAGAATGGACACCTACGACATCCTCGACCCGCAGACGCAGTCGCAACTGGGCATCGCCAAGGAGAAGCCCGGCTGGTTGTTCCAGATCCTGCGCCTGCTGGTGAACAAGCAGCTTCTGCCGACAAAGGTCTTCGTCTACCAGGGGGACAATCCTGAGGATGAGTCAAACCTGCTGTTCTCGATCCGGCGCGGTTTCACGCTGTTCCGTTCCAAGGTCAACATCCTGGGCAAGGATGGAACGGTCATCGGATTCCTGAAGAGCAAGGTTTTCACCCTCGGCGGGGCTTTTCGTGTCTTCGATGCGGCGGGCAACGAGGTCGCCCTGGTAAAGGGGGATTGGAAGGGCTGGAATTTCCGGTTTCTTGACAAGGCCGAGAACGAGATCGGCACGATCACCAAGAATTGACAAGGCCGAGAACGAGATCGGCACGATCACCAAGAAATGGGCCGGGATCGGGAAGGAACTGTTCACCTCTGCCGACAACTACATCATCGCCCTGAACGACGAGCCCGCCCCGGCCAAGGCAATGCTGCTCCTGGCGGCGGGCCTGGCCGTGGACACGGTCTTCAAGGAACGGAAGTAGGCCGCCATCTGTTTTGGCAGCCTAAATGTTGATATATTCCACGAGCGGCACGGGAGGGACGCCGTCCTCGGCGTCCGTTGCGCATGAGAAGGTGAATGTCGAAGCCTTTCTTGGAGAACAGCGTGGCTAGACGGGCGTTCGGACAGCGAGACGCTGTCCCTCCCGTTGTGTATCCCAATCAATCAACACGCCCTTTTGCCTGTCTTCCGCGCCGTTTGAGGCCATAATGAGAATTGCTACTTTGCGAGGCGGCGGGCTTGACCTTGGCGGCTTTCATGCCCACTAATATCCGGATTGCCAAGGAGAAGGCCGGATGGTTGGATGTCATAGATTGCCGGGTTGCGGGCGCAAGGGCTTCTTGCCGCTGCTGGCGGGCGTTGCGCTGCTGGCGGCGGGCGTGGCGCCCGGTGCCGAGCGCTGGCACGGGGTCTCGGTCTTCGGACCCGAGGGGCTGAAGTACAAGCCGGGCGAGCCGTTCGCGTACCTCAATCCGGATGCCCCGATTGGCGGACAGTTGCGGATGCCCGGGGAGTCGTTCTCGAAACTGACGACCTTCGGGCTGATCGGCAGTGCCCCCCAGTGGCTCGAGGAGCATTGCTTCGAGGCGCTGGGGATCAAATCCTGGGATGATGACGAGGCCTATTCCGTGTATGGCCTGATCGCCGAGTCGTTCGAACTGGCCGATGACAAGAGCTCGCTGACGGTCAGGCTGCGGCCCGAGGCCCGCTTCTCCGACGGGGAACCCGTCACGGCCGATGATGTCGTGTTCTCATACGAGCTGCTCTTCGATCCCGATGTCAATCCGGCACTGCAACTGCACATGAAGCCGGTCGAGCGGTTTGTCAAGGTCGACGATCATACCGTGCGGGTGGACTTCAAGTACTTCACCCGCGATCTGCCGGTGTATGTATCCCGGCTGGTCATCTATCCCGCGCATGTCTACGGCAGGCCGGGGGTCAACCTCGGCGAGGATTTCCGCGACAGCCTGCCGGTCGGCAGCGGGCCGTACCGGGTGGCCAGCTACGTGATGGGCGAGCGTATCCGCTTCGAGCGTCGCGACGACTACTGGGGCCGGAACCTGCCCTACACCAAGGGGTACCTGAACTGGAAGGCGATCGAATACCAGGTCTATTTCGATACCTTCTCGCAGTACGAGGCGTTGAAGAGCGGACTGATCGACTTCAAGTGCTGGTTCCAGCCCGATGTCCTGCAGAAGCTCGATGGCGACGGGTTGCGCAAGGGCTATCTGGAACGCGAGTTCTTCCCGGTCACGCGTCCGGCGGCGATGCGGTGCCTGGTGTTCAACCTGCGACGGCCGCTCTTCCAGGATATCGAGCTGCGCAAGGTGCTGGTTTCGCTGTACGACTTCGACACCATCAACCGCAACTTCCACTACGGCGAGAACACCCGGCTGGTCAGCTACTTCGACAACGAGCCCCGGCTCCGGGCGGCACCGGGGCCTGCCACCGGGCGGGAGCGGGAAATGCTGCTTGAATTGGCCGCCGCCTACAATACCAACGGGGTGGAGCACGTGCCGCCGGCGGCGCTGGAGCGGGGACCGTACGAGCTGGGGCTGGACGCCGCGGGGAACCGGCTCCCGATGGAGGCGCGGGTGTATGCCGCCAGCAGGCGTCTCGACGAGCTGGGGTGGCGCTGGGACCGCGACCGCAAGGTGCGGGCCAGGGACGGGCAGGCGCTCTCGTTCGAGATCCTCAACGAGGACGATGACTTGTTCCATTACAGCGAAGTGTGCCGGCTGGCTGGTATCGAGGCCCGGATCTCGACGCTCTCGGGGCTGGAGCGCACCAGCCGGATCCGCAATTTCCAGTATGATTGCATCGGGGGGTGGTTTGATGGCCGCAAGGCCCCGGGGCGGGAGCTGGCCCGGCATTTCCTCTCGCCGGAGGCCGATGTCAAGGGGTCTGCCAACCGCATGGGCTTGAAGAACCCGGCGATCGACGACGTGCTCGAGCGGATGAGCACGGCCGGGGATCGCGAAACCGTCGAGACCTGTGCCAGGGTGTTTGACCGGATCATGTGCAGCCAGTGGTATCTGCTGCCGCGCACCTGGCCGACGCGGGACCATGCCGTCTACTGGCGCTATCTGCGCGGGCCGGCGAACTATGCGTCCGGGCTCTGGACGTATTACAACATCTGGTGGTTCTGGTGGTTCGACGAGGAGCGGTTCAACGCCATCCAGGATGCAAAGGCAAGCGGCGTGGCGGTCTCGTTCGATGAATAGGGCGCGGGGATAAGGGCGCGGTCGCGAAACCGCAATGAAAGCAAACGGATATGTGGTCTTACCTCTTGAAGCGGTTCCTGCTGATGATCCCGACGGGTATCGGGGTCATCACGGTTTTCTTCCTGGTCTCCGAATTCGTGCCGGGCGGCCCCCTGGACCAGGTGGAGACAATGATCATCGACCAGGCCAACCAGGCTGGCGTGGGCGACCTGGCCACCCTGGGTGCCGGCGGCGGCTCGGGGGTCATCGCCATTGATCCCAGGATGCGCATGCAGATCAAGCGCCAGCTCGGTCTTAACCATGACCCCCTGGCGCGCTATCTGCGCATGCTGCTCTGGTATGGTCCCGATTCGATGATCTCCTCCAGGGAGGTTGACGACGGTTTCGCGCGCAAGCTCTCATTCCAGGGGCGTTCACTCTGGGTATATCGCCAGCAGGACACCTATCACGTCTATGAGAACGAATGCCGTTCCGCGGGAACGTCGAGCCAGTTGCGTTTCGACAGCGAGACGGCCATGCTGGTGAGCACGGCGGATGAAGCCCTGCGCTTCGAGCCGGAGACCGGCAGGCAGGCAGGCGGCGGTTCGCTCGCGCTCGTCCGGCTGCCGGTCAAGGTGCGGAGCGAGTCCTTCTGGGAAACCGAGTACCTGGCCAGTGGCGAGCGGCGCCGGGTGCGCGAGACCCGCGACGAGGTCTACCTGGCGGAAGGCCGCTGGGCGGCGCTGGCCAGCGGCAGGAACTGGCACGGCATGTTCCTCTTCAAGTTCCCGGTCTCGATCACCAAGAACAAGGCCAGCCTGGAGCTGATCCGGGAGCGTCTGCCGATCTCCATGCGCCTGGGCATCGCCTCGTTCTTCATCACCTACATTTCCTGCATCCTGCTCGGGATCAGCAAGGCGGTACGCAACGGGACGGTCTTCGATTCGGTGACCAGTGTCCTGGTCCTGGTCGGCTACGGTATCCCCGGTTTCGTGCTGGCCGTCTTCCTGATACAGGCGTTCGGCCCCAGCGGCGATTCCTGGATCAGCCTGATTCCCCTGCGCGGGATCCATTCCCCGCCCGAGATCTACAACACCCTGGGCGCCTGGGGGAAGTTCTGGGATAATGTCCACCACATGATCGCTCCGGTCACCTGCCTGACGATCCAGAGCTTTGCCGGGTTGACGATGCTGACCAAGAACAGCGTGCTCGAGCAGTTCCACCAGCTCTATGCGGTGGCTGCGCGGGCGCGCGGGCTTTCCCGGCGCAAGGTGCTGTTCAAGCATGTATTGCGCAATTCGCTGATTCCGCTGGTGACCGGGTTCCCGGCCCGGTTCGTGATGATGTTCTTTGCCGGGTCGCTGCTGATCGAGAAGATCTTCTCGCTGGATGGCCTCGGGCTGCTGAGCTTCACCGCGCTGGTGGAGCGTGACTACCCGCTGATCATCAGCAACCTGTTCATCTTCACCTTCATCGGCCTGGCCTGCCGGCTGCTGTCGGATATCGGTTATGTGATTGTCGATCCCCGGATCAGCTTCGAAAGCAGGAAGGGGTAATACGGTATGATTCTCGGTCCGGAATTTCGGGACAAGCTGCGCAAGTTCAGGAAGAACCGCCGCGCCTACGCGAGCTTGCGCATCCTGAGCCTGCTCTTCCTGCTGACCTTGCCAGCGGAACTGGTGTTCAATGACCGTCCGATTGTCATGCGTCTCGACGGGCATTGGTTCTTCCCGGTGTTCCGGGACTACACGTACCGCGATCTTGGCGGCGCGAACGAGTCGCCGGTGACCAGCTACCGCTCCGGCATCTTCACGGACTTCGTGGCGGGGCGGGATCCGGCCGGCTGCTCGGAGGCGTTGTCCGGCGGGCCGGCGCCTGCCGGCGCTGCCGCGGACGAGGTGTCCGGCGGGCGCGGGGCTCGTCGGTTCCGGGCGCTGTGGCCGCCGATACCCCACTCCTACAAATCGTTCTACACGAGCCAGCGCCTGATCCGCCAGCGCCTGGCGTCGCCCCTGCCGTCGACGGTGGATGGGATGGCCGTGCCCGGCGCGACGGTGGAGCGTCACTGGCTGGGGACCGATCGCTACGGCAAGGACGTGCTGGCGCGCCTGGTCTATGGCTTCCGCCTGTCGCTGCTTTTCGGGCTGGCGCTGGCGATCACCTCGACCGTGATCGGCTGCGTGCTGGGGGCGCTGCAGGGCTTCTTCGGCGGCCTGATCGATCTGCTGGGGCAGCGCTTGACGGAAATCTGGGGTGCCATTCCCCATTTGCTGCTGCTGATGATCCTGAGCGATTTCCTTTCGCGCAAGGGCGATTCCACCGGGTTCCAGCATCTGCTGATGCTGTTCGTGATCATGAACCTGACCTCCTGGATGGGCATGGCTGCGCACATGCGTGCCCAGTTCCTGGCGGCCCGCAATCTGGACTATGTCAAGGCGGCCCGCGCGCTCGGGGTCTCGAACGTACGGATCATGTTCCGCCATATCCTGCCCAACTCCCTGACCCCGATCGTGACCTTCCTGCCGTTCTCCATCTCCTCCTCGATCCTCGCCCTTGTGGGCCTCGATTTCCTCGGCTTCGGTCTCAAGTATCCGGCACCCAGTCTTGGCGAACTGCTCTCGCAAGGGCAGCAGTACCTCGACGCCTGGTGGATCATGGTGCCGACATTCCTGACCCTGACGATGCTGATGATCCTGTTGACCTTTGTCGGCGATGGCGTGCGCAACGCCTTCGACCCGCGCTATAAATAGTTTCCCGCGAGGATGGCACATGCTGTTGGAAGTGGATAATCTGGTGACGCATTTCGACCTGGGGGAGGGCAAGGTCGCCCGCGCCGTGGACGGCGTCAGCTTTGGCATTGAACAGGGGCAGACGCTGGCCGTCGTGGGCGAATCCGGCTGCGGAAAGTCGCAGACCGCGTTCTCGATCATGCGTCTGCTTGAGCCGAACGGCTACCATGATCCCTCCTCCCGGATCCTGCTCGAGGGCGAGGATCTGCTGCGCAAGGACGAGGAGGCGCTCCAGCGGATCCGGGGCAACCAGATCGCCATGATCTTCCAGGAGCCGATGGCCTCGCTCAACCCGCTGTACCGCGTCCGCAGCCAGCTCTCCGAACCGCTGCGCCAGCACCAGGGGCTGAGCCGCAGGGAATCCCGCGCACGCTGTGTCGAACTGCTCCGGCATGTCGGGATACCCGCCCCGGATTCCCGTATCGACAACTACCCGCACGAGATGTCCGGCGGCATGAAGCAGCGCGTCATGATCGCCATGGCGCTGGCCTGCCGCCCGCGGCTGTTGATCGCCGATGAACCGACAACGGCGCTGGATGTGACGACCCAGGCGCAGATCCTGGGGCTGATGAAGGAACTGCAGCAGGAGACGGGCATGGCGATCATGCTGATCACGCACGACATGGGCATCGTCAACCAGATGGCCGACGAGGTGTGCGTGATGTATGCCGGCAGGCTCGTGGAGAAAGGCTCGCGGGAGGCGGTCTTCCGCGACATGCAGCATCCCTACACGCGGCGGCTGATGGCCTCTATCCCCAATCGAGCCGAGAAGCACTTCAAGCTCCAGACCATACAGGGGATGGTGCCCGGCGCCAGCGAGTTCCCGCTGGCCGGCTGCCGGTTCGCCGCCCGCTGCATTGAACGCATCGCCGGCTGCGAGACGCTGACCCCCGTCATGGCACCCTGCGGCACGCACACCGGCCATGCCGCCGCCTGCCACCTTCTGGGCGGCCCTGCCGGTGTCGGCCGTGACCGCGCCGGGGCGGCGGCAAAGGAGCCGCGGCCTGTCCGGACGCGTTCCGATGAGCTGCTGCTTTCGGTGGAAGGACTGAGCACGCATTTCCCTGTCAAGCGCGGCATGCTGCAGCGGGTGGTGGATCATGTCCGTGCCGTCGACGGGGTGCGGTTCTCGCTGCGGCGCGGCGAGACTCTGGCGCTGGTCGGCGAATCCGGCTGTGGCAAGACGACGGTGGGACACAGTATCCTGCGCCTGATCGACGAGGCCCGCGGGCAGGTCCGCTTCGAGGGCGAGGATGTCCTCCGGCTTTCGCGGTCCAGGGTCAATGGCTTACGCAAGCGCATGCAGCTCGTCTTCCAGGATCCCTTTGGTTCTCTGTCCCCTCGCATGAAGGTCCACGAGATCGTCGGCGAGGGATTGCGGGTGCATGCGCCGCGGCTGCCGGCAGGGGAGCGCGCGCGGCAGGTCGAGGATGTGCTGCGCCTGGTGGGGCTCTCGCCGGATGTCGGCAGCCGGTTCCCGCACGAGTTCTCGGGTGGCCAGCGGCAACGGATCGCCCTGGCCCGGGCGCTGATCCTGGAGCCTGACCTGCTGGTGCTCGACGAGCCGACATCGGCGCTGGATGTCTCGGTGCAGGCCCAGATCCTGAATCTGCTGGAGGCGATCCAGTTGCGCCGCAACCTTGCCTACCTCTTCATCACGCACGACCTCGGGGTGGTGGAGTACATTGCCGACCAGGTGGCCGTCATGTACCTCGGGCGTATCGTGGAGTACGCGCCTGCCGTGCGGCTGTTCGCGGGACCGCGCCACCCCTATACCCAGACGCTGCTCGATGCCGTCCCGCGCATCGGGGAGCAGCAGCGCGCGTTCGGGCGTATTGTCGGCGATGTCCCGTCGCCTCTCCATCCGCCCTCCGGCTGCCACTTCCATCCGCGCTGCCCGCGGGCGCAGGCGCTCTGCCGTACCGTCAGCCCTGCGCTGACGGCCGAAGCGGACCGCCACTTCGCCTGCCACTTCCCGCTGGGCACGGTCTGTTGACATTTATTGGTGCGTTGTGTGGCGGAATACTATATAAGCAGCGGGAGTTCATGATTTCTGGTAATTAAAGGCAGGGGATTTGCTGCATGAGTAGGGACGCAACGACAACGCAAGCTGGCGCGCGTGTGCTGGCGGGGGGCCAGGCTTTCAGCGCGGAACAGCTCCGTGTCTTGCGGGCCGATGCCGCCGCCCTGCACGATCCCGACCTGGCTGAGCGGATCGCCGGGGAATCGGCGATCCTCGGCCTCTGCGGGGCGCGGGACGAGGCGGCCTACCAGGACCGGCTGCTCCATATTTTCGGCAATCGCACGCAGATCGGCTTCGAGCGGATGCGCCGCCCGCCCGCCAGGGGACTGAAGGGCCGGCTGCTTGAAACGGTCCGGCGCGTGCTCTGGAGCCTGATGCGCGGTCCGCACGATTGGGCGGCCTTCCAGCAGAATGCGGTCAACGAGCAGGCCGTCAAGGCGCTGGCGCTCGAGGTCCGGCTGCGCCGGCGCGAGAGCGAGGCGCTGCGGGCCCGGCTTGAGGCGCTGGAGCGGGCGGTTGCGCCGGGGGGGCTGGCTGCCGGTGGAACAAAAGGGGAGGGCCCTGCATGAGCGGCAAGCCCCGTATCGATCAACTGACCGGCGGGTATGCCGCGGGCGACGCCATCTCGCAGGAGGCGCGGCTATCTCGCAGGAGGCGCGGCTGATGCGCGCCATGCTGCGGGCGGGCGGCTTTGACAGCGACATCTACGCCTCTGGAGCGCATATCGCGCCGGAATCGCGCGGTGACGCGCTGCCTTACGAGGCGTTCGACCCGGCGGTCCCGGAGGCCGTGATCTTCCACGTTTCAACGGCCTCTGCCGCATCCGCGCTGTTCAGCGCGGTCCGTGGACGGCGGGTTGTGCGCTATCACAACATCACCCCGGCGACATTCTTCGACGGGTTCGACGACACCGTCGCGGACGAGCTGCGCCTGGCTCGGGCGCAGCTGGCGCCGGTGGTCCGGCTGGCGGATGCCTGCTGGTCGGACTCCGCCTACAACGCTGGCGAGATC
>JAIFLS010000066.1 GCA_020048935.1 bacterium
CAGGTTACGAATTCGGCCCGCGGCTTACAGTAGTAGACAACCCGGCTGCCACGCAGGTAGTCGCCGACTCGCGGTTCGTTATTGAATGGCGCGACGGACAGCTTACGAAGCTTGTCCCATTTTGACAGATAATCCGGCCAGATGGCATCCACGCGTTCGCAGCAGCCATAGGAGAGGAGCCCGACACGATCAACCAGGCGCTGCTGGTAAGGAAAGACAAACTCACCGAAGCAGTCAGCCGACACTGCCGTGGACTCCTGCGACTCCAGAAAGCCCCAGCACTGGGTCGTGCGCGTCACGTTTTCCGACGGCAGTTCATCGGTAAACGCGAAGGATTCCTGAGCCAGCGGGCTCAATCCAGTGGTCGGCAACAGCAACTGCTCCGCCTCGAGAAAATCATAATATTGTTCATATATACGAGTACCCATCTCCATCACCGCATGAACGGCCTCCGGGCAATCGTACATCGCCATGTAATACGCCTCCATCCCCATCAGATGGACGAGCGGATTGGTCAGTGAGCCCGGCAACGCACCCATGACCATGCGAACCGGCAGGATATCCCCGAAGAGATCCTCCAGCAAGGCCCGTTGTCTGGCAGTACCCTCACGGTCAACATTGAACGAGCCGCCACGGAACTTTTCCAGTTCAGCGGCTAGATCGGTTATGACAGGATCAATATGGAACCCCTGCGCGTTGCCCCCCTCGGCACGCGTGATGTGGGGCGAAATCCCGAATGGACGGACAGATGTGCGCCAGCCGATATCAAAGGTCGGCGAGATCGGTGTGTCATCATCGAACAATTCACGCCCGACCAACGTCCTGAGCAGGGTTGCCTCGATCCGCCGCGCCGCATCCCCCTCGCATTGCAGACGGGGCGTAACCACCTCATGATTAAAGTTGGAAAACAGCAACCGTATGGGAGGAGACTCACGCCGTCCCTCAGCCTGCGCTATCCACTTTGCCAGAATCATTTCATTCTTTGGTGCCTCGGCATACTCACGCTGTAGACTAGCCCGCTGCCTCAAAATATCGCGATCACGTTGTGCAATAATGTCCATATGTATACCTTCCTTTGCTATAGTTCCCCATCATAGTCGAACATCATGATCCCACTTCGACAGCATCGCAAGCATTTCCTGACGAAGTCCGCTAACCGCCGAATCCTCTGCCCGGTTATTTAATTCAAAGGGGTCTTCATCCAGGTTCGTCATCAGCGTTGGTGCCAGTCCGTCATCCTGCCTCTCTGCCGCCAGTTTCCAGCCATCCCTGACGATCATGCACCAATCGCCCCGCTCGGAGAAAATCGCGTCCTGAGTCATGGCTCGTTCACCGCGCAGGAAGGTGGCCATGCTGACACCATCCACGCTTTCAACCGGGTTAAGCCCTGCCAATTCAAGGCAGGTCGGCATCATATCGATGCCTGACACAAGCTCATCGCTGATTCGCCCGCCGGCAAGCCCTGGCACATGCATGATCAGGGGGATACCGGCGGATTCCTCATGCGGCAGACACTTGTTCTTGAGACCGTGACTGCCTTGCATATCGCCATGATCCGAGGTGAATACGACAATCGTGTTGTCAGCCACACCCAGCCGCTCCAGCGTCGCCAGCAGGCGCCCGACATTCGCATCGATCTGCGTACACATGGCATTGTAAAGGCGGATGTACTCATCCAGATTGTTGCCGTACCGCTGGAAGTCCGGATCACTCTCCACCGGACGCGGACTCCGCGGCGAGACCGTCGGCGTGAATGGATTTATATCCTGGCAATTCGGACGGCGAATGATCTTCCGGCCTTTGTAGAGCGCCTCGTACTCCGGCGCAGGCTGTTCCGGATAATGCGGTGCCTGATACGACATCATCAGCATAAAGGGTTTGTCCTTGCCCGCCAGTAGTTCCAGTTCCGAGATGGCAATATCAGTCGTCACATCAGTACGGTGATAATCGTACCGGTGCTCCCTGTCCTGCTCATCGTAGAAGCAGACATCCTTATAGAAACCGTTATAGCACTGATACCCCTTGAAACGCTGGAAGCCCCCGCGTAATCCGACGGGAATCGGGCAATTCCCATTGCCTCCGAGATGCCACTTCCCGACCCAGGAGGTCTGATAGCCGGCAGCATTAAACGCATCGGCAAAAGTCGTCGTACCTTCTGGCAGCGGATCGCCGTTGTCCCGGACCCTGCAACGGCTTGTATACTGCCCGGTCATCAGAGAGCCGCGGAACGGCCCGCAGACCGGGTCGTTGGAATAACAGCGACGGAACAGCACCCCGCGTTTGGCCAACCGATCCAAGTTCGGCGTCTCGACATTCGGATTATCCATGCAGCCCAGCGCATACCGATTCTGCTGATCGGTGAACATGAATAATATATTCGGTTGTGACATTAGTGCGCGGTCCTTGCCTATTTAGACTCCGAACATCAGATCAAATGGCATCCGCGCGTTTACATCGGATGTGAACACGAGGTCAACCAGACCTCGAGATCCCGTCCGTTTGCGAATTACGGCACCTTCGCAACTCTGCGGTTCCCAACCATTGCAGGCAACGGTCATCACGAAATCCTCACCGCCCACAACATCCACATTGCCGATCAGTGTCCCCGCTTTTGGTGACCATTTGACTCCATGACATTCCAGCATGCCTTGCATGATATGCCGGTTTGTGGAAATCACCTGCGGATGATCCTCGACCTTGCGCAGCGAAATCATGGAGGCCTCGCCACCTCGCAGTTTCATCGACAAGCGATCCGTCCCTTTCAGCACGCCCAGATAGGCCTGGCTCCAGAAATCAAAGGCGTGATAACGCGAATCCGGCTCAGCGCCCAATGAGCCTGTCGCCGCCTGGTCGCCGGACAACGGCGCTGCAACCAGTCTGGCTGTTTTCATGTTGTTGATCAGCATGACCTGAAGACAGGACGCCGTAACCTTGTAGACATAGACTGATGGATGTGCGCCCCCGGTCAGCATGTCAACGGGACGGGGCGACTGGGTACCGCCCAGCATCGGGAACAACCGGGTGACATCATAGAACATCTCGTCGGTCATGCTGCCGATGGAAGTCCCGATCTCAAGCCGCCCGGACAAGAATCCCATGATCGTCAGGAAGGTACGTCGCTTGTAGGCCTCGATCGGCTTGCCATCCATATAGAAAGACTTGCCGTCGGGATAGTATAGAAAAACGCGGCGTGACTTGTACCAGCGCAGCCCCATTCTGGAGGCCATTTCGGGTTCGAAGTGACTGGCATCCCCCCAGACTCGCTGGATATCGACAATGCCTGCGGTTGCGTCAAGCCGCGGGGCATCCTCATGCGTAGTCCCGCCCAGGTTGCGCTCGTGGATAAATGCTTCTTTGCCGAGCCCCTCGCGGCACAGCCGGAACATTTCACGGTAGGCAGATGTCGTCGTGAATCGCGTATCCGCAAACCCGCCATACCTAGCCCACGCCGTCTCAGGATAATCGAACTTGATCCCCTTCATCCCTGCCTTGCGCAACCGCTGCCACACGGCCAGGCAGTGAGCCCGGAACCGGGGATGGGTATAGTCATAACGGACAAACGGCCGGTGATGCGCATGCGGATAATGCAGCCGGCTGATATCCTTGTTCAGCATCCAGTCCGGATGCGCGACCGCGAAATCATTCGACGGCATGCTGCTTTGGAAATAGGTAAACGGGATTCCCCCGAGATCTGCGACCGCCTTGCAGAATTTCTCGAATGTCTCATAGGGTTTCCGGAGCGAGCCGACCCCCTCTCCTCTGGCCTGTCCATCACCAGGGCCGTAAGCAGACCAATGCGCATCATCCCACCAGCCCTGCTGGGTGTCACCGAAGTTATTATAGCAGTAGGTATCGGGCTCCAGACGCACCGCCAGCGGCGTGTACTTCATCAATCCGCGATCCCGTGCCAGCGCCGTCTGTTCCACCAAGCCTGGTGAGTTGTTGATCGGCTTGCCTTCCCCAAGATTCTGCGTTGAAACCATCCAGCCGCATAGCGTCGGGAAGTCGTAGACATTCGGATTTGCATTATTGGCGTCCCGCAAGGCCTGTCCGTAGGCATCAAGTGCGTCGAACGGATCGCGGGTTACAAAATCGAGATAGGCGGTATCCGGCGAAAAATACGTCTCGCCCGCCTGCACGATGCGGCCTTGCGGATCCGTGAAGGAAAGAATCATATTGCGGAAGCCCTCGTTGCGGACGCGCTTTCCGGCCCCCCGTTCGCCATCACGCCATTCCACGGTCCGCCCGAATTCGCCGTAGGCAAGACCGCCTGCCACCATGGTTCGTCTCGAACCACGGTTCAGATAGGTCAGCATCGCTCCATTATCCGCCTCGATCTGCCACCCTTTCTCAACCATGTTCGGTTCGGCGCCGGCACCGCTGCGAAGCACGCGCGGCTGACGGACGCTCTGGCCGGAAAAGAGTTCACCCCCGTACACGACATCGACCTTGGAGATCCGAATCGGATAGCCAAAGCGGTTCCAGATGCCCCAGCCGATCTCGACGAAGGGCCGTTTGTTGTACAGGCGGATCTTCAGGATGCGGGTAGGATCATACCCCTCCTTGGGCGCGAATGTAATCTCCAGTTCCGTGCCTTTGCCGAAGACAGACTGGCAGCCCTGCTTCCTACAGGTAATGACCGTCTCAGGCTCGCGCCAATTCTGACCGGGGAATTTGTCTACACGGAACTGGGCATCGCGGAAGGCCCAGGCATCTGCAATCCGGTCTCTGGCGGACCACCTTCCCGTCTTGCGGTCAAACGTGATTTCACAAAACCGGTTATGCAATATTATTTGATCAGCAGCCATGATTTCGTTCTTTCGTTGCTATTTTAGTGAAACATCGTTGGGGTTATTGAGTCTCGCTCCGTCCGGCGGCGGCACTGCGCCGGACAACAAAGGGTCATTCGTCTCAAGCATCCAGCGCTCAAGCCGACCGCGCATTTCCTGCAAGACCATATTGCAGGCCGGATTTGAAGCCTGATTGCTGACTTCGTTCGGATCGAAGCACAGGTCGAACAGGAACTCCGCCGCCACCGGCCGAGCCGGCCAGCCCTGAGCCAGCCATAACGTCTTGCTTTCTCCGGCGTCGCAATTGATGAGCACCGGGGTCTCCCGTCCGCCAAAACGCCGGATATACTTCCAGCGGTCGGTCCGCACCGCCCGCATCGGCTCGTAGGCGGCGTGATAGTTGACTTCAAAAAACAGTTCATCGTGAATCGCAGGTGCGTTCGCATTGACCAACGGAAGCAGCGATTTACCGCGCAGCCACGACGGATATGAGATTCCGATCAAGTCACAGACTGTCGGGAAGATGTCCAGATGACTGGTCATTGCATCCACCACCTTGCCACCTCGGAAAGCGGGCTTGCCCGCCGTAGCTTCAGCGTAGGCGGGTCCGCGCACGATGAGCATCACGCCGATCCCGTGATCGGTCAGGTTGCATTTCATATGCGGGAAGGGAATGCCGTGGTCCGTCGTGCAGATCACCAGTGTATTATCCGCCTTGCCACTGCGGTCCAGGGCAGCAAGGACCTCACCGATCTTGCGGTCCAGGATACGCGCGGAGGCCTTATAGCGAGCCATGTCCGCACGTGTCTCCGGGGAATCCGGCAGAGGTGCCGGTGGCAGGCAGTAGCGGGAATCATCAGGCGAATCTTCCAGCGCGGGAAATTCGCGATGTGTTTCAACGAACCCAACCGCCAGGAAGAACGGAGTGTCAGGAGTGTTCTCCAGGAACCCGATCGCGTCCTTGGCCCCCTCATTACCCAGCCAGCGATCATAACCGATGATCTCCCACGGTTCCCGCCCGTCCGCTTTGGATTTGTGGGCAATATGCTGAACGCCTGCAAGTGCGGACACATAGCCATTCTTGCGCAGTGTATGCAACAGGTGCTGGCTGTAATCATTCAGCGAGAATCCGCGATGGGCCAGCCCCGTCATACCGTTCTCATGCGGGTAACAGCCGGTTAGCAGCGCGGCCCGGCTCGCACTGCAGGTCGGGTTCACGCAGAAGTTCTGGCGGAACAGAACCCCATCCTCCGCCAGTCGTTGCAGGGCCGGTGTCGGCACGGCATGACCATAGGGCTGGATGTAGCGTCCCGTGTCATGCGAATGGATATACAGAATATTCGGTTTCACTTGAACCGCCTTGCCACATCCGCGACTAACTTGAACTTCTCCACCGTCACGCCGGGCGGGCAGGAGTCGGAATTGGCCAGTAAGAAGCCTCCCCCGTTGCCATCGGCGATCACGGTCTCGACATATGGCCCCAGCGCGGCCATGGACAAGTTCAGGAATTGCGTCGGTTCGATCCCGCCGATGATGCCCATGCGGTCACCTACCATTTTGCGTGCAGCCTTGATTGTCAGGTTGCCGGTCGGCGGTGGCGAAATACTCTCGATCGCGAAGACTCCATGATCACGCATCCGCTCCACCAGTGCCGCTACATGCCCGCAGGCATGCTGGATGTAATGCTTGCCTGCACCCGCCAGCAAGCGGCACCACTCGCCGATCTCGCTGCCGATGAACTCGTCATACTGCGTCGGCGAGTAATTCTGCGTGCTGGAGTCCTCCCATGTGATGAAGTAATCGTAGTCCGACTCCAGCGCCATCTTCACCGCCTGGAGATCCTTCTCAACCATCAGCTGCCAAAGACTGCGGACGGTGTCGGGGAAATCCGCCTGCGCGTAGATCAATTCCTCGGTGCCCGCAAAGAACTCCACCAGATCCTGATAGGCGGACTTGCAGCGTGGCACGAGCTGACCAATGGAAAGACCCTCGCGACCGTTCCCCGCGAAATGCGCATCAACCTGGTCACGGTTGGACTCATAGCGCGTATGCTCCTCGATCCACATGCGCGTCTTGTAATCCGCTTCGGTCTTGAGCGGATGTTCAACCAGGAAGTTCGTGCGACCGCTCTGGCTCTTGGCATACGCAAACCGAAAGGATCCGACCGGAGTACTGACCAGCGTGACCTCCCGGTCGCCCTCCGTGAAAGTCTTGCGCTCGATGGCTTCCGGCTGGATGGCCTTCACTGGACAGGGGGCACCGCGCCACAGGGGATCCGCCCCGATCATATGGTGAAACGCCAGTTGACCGGCCGCCTGGACCTCTGCCGGAAAGAACTCCCATACGTACGCCAGGAACGGGGAGAACGGCACACGATCCAACGGCTGCCCATGCAGGGCTGCCACAATACGTTCTTTTGCATTCATCGGCATGATTCCCCCTTAATCCTGATCCTTGAGATAACGCTCGTCACCGACGTCGTGCTGCAGGCGATGAAGCTCGTCGCGCATTTCCCGGAAGACCCCGGCGTAGGCGGGATCGTTGACGACGTTGTTCATCTCGCGAGGATCCTTTTCCAGGTCGAAAAGCTCCCATTCCGGCTCCAGCCCCTCGATC